>JBGPEF010000016.1:0-23234 GCA_041482675.1 Tepidisphaeraceae bacterium
AGCGCCATCGCCGCCTCCGCCATCGTTCTCATCGCACTGTTATTCACCCAGCCCATGCCGTCGCTCAGCATCCTCGCCCTCCGCTCCGCCTGGATCGCCACCCTGCTCCTGGCCATCTCCATCGTCTACATCAGTCCCGCACTCTTTGGCGCATTCCAAATCGCATCCACAGCCTCCGTCCTGCTGGCCGTGGCCGCGATGTTCCAAAACCAACCCTGGTTCACCGCCGTCGATCATCCCCTCCTCCATCCCTGGACCCTCCAAACCGCCGCCATCGCCTTGGCCGTCTTATCACTGGCTTGGACGATTTTCCGAATCATCCTTCGCCGCTTCAACCTCTCGCCAACCAATCGCCTGTTCCAACTTCTCAACCCCACGTGGACCAGCATCGATTCCACCCTCCCCTACTTTGCCCTCACCATCTTCCTCCTCACCTCCCTCCTCTCCATCGCCCCCGCCATCGCCCACGAGCTGACCACCCAATCGCGCGAAGAAATAACCTCACCCTCCTGGCTCATCCTCCACACTACCGGCCCGCGCGCCTGGACCCTCTTCGCCACCACCACCCTCGCCCTCCTCGCCTCCCTCTGGATCAAATTCCGCCGCACCACCATCATCTCCCTCCTCCTCGCCCTCGCCGGCGCATGCGCCATCGCCGCCGCCACCTTCAATCCCCAAACCTCCTCCGCCTCCGCCCTCCGCTGGCTCCTGGCCATCCTCCTCGCACTCGCCTCCATCCCCCTCCTGCTCCGCCAACACATCGCCCCATTCGCGAAGCGTCTCCGCTGGCCCGACTTCGAAGACGAAACTCACGACCTCTTCGAGCTGTTTCTTCCCACCCTCCTGACCCTCACCACCCTCCCCATCCTCGCCATCACTTTTTACTCCGCCGCCAAATCTCTCGCCGGCATCTCCATCCTCGGCCCCGCCCCCAACTCCTTCTTCGCCCACCTGGGCAACTCCATCAGCTATCTCGTTCCTCTGCTGACGATGATCCTCGTCTTCATCGCCTACGCCTGGCGCGAGCGCTCCTCCCCCTTCGCCTTCGCCGCCGCCCTCCTCCTCAACATCACCGTCACCCTCGGCTACATGCTCCACCTCGTCACCGGCCATCACCCCATCGGCCCGATCCAATGGATCCACCTCATCCAATTCAACGCCATCGCCTCCGCCACCTTCGCCCTCGCCTGGCTCGCCGCCATCCGTGCCAAATCCATCCCCACCCTCCTTCAAATCCAAATCGCCATCCCCATCGCCACCCTCCTCTGCCTCCTCGCCCTCTTCGACCTCCAACTCATCCTCAACCCCGCCACCCTCTCCTCCGCCGCCCGCGAAATCCCCGGCCTCTTCGGCTGCCTCGCCTGGCTCCTCTCCGCCTCCGCCGCCCTCTGGGCCATGCGCTCCCAAACGCAGCGCATCAGCGCTGGCATCATCTGCACCACTCTCCTCATCATCAGCTCACTCGCCGCTCTCCGCCTCGTCGGCGCTGGCCAACACAATTGGCTCCCCTACCACGCCCTCCTCGCCTTCACCGCCCTCTCCGCCTGGTCCCTGCTCGGCTTCGGCGCAATCACCCTCCACAAAAAGTCCGACATCACCCCCGCACGAGATCACATCACCACCTGGACCATCATCCTCGCCTCCCTCACCCTCTTCCTCTCCCTTCGCGCCCTCATCGACGATCCCACGCGCCCCTGGTGGTGCGTCTATGGCCTTCTCGCCCTCAGCCCCCTCGCCATCGCCCTCGCCTTCTGGACCATGCGCAGCGTCTGGCTCTACCCCGCCGGAATTCTCCTCAACATCGCCCTCAGCATCGGCTGGATTCTCGGCCGCCATCCCATCATCCCCAGCCCTTTCCTCGGCCTCATCCAACTCAACATTTTGATCCTCTCCCTCAGCGGCGCTGCCCTCCTCCTCCTCGAACTCTACATCCTCCGCCCCCTGCGCTCCCAGGTCGTCCACGTCGGCATCCCCGCCTTCCACCACTTCGCTGCCATCGTCTCCCTCCTCGCCATCACCTTCATCTCCTTCGCCTCATTGCTCGCCGACATCGTCTCTCTCACCGCCACCACCAACCCCCTGCTCACCTGGGCCGCCCCAGCCGCCGCACTCGCCCTTCTCCTCGCCTCCCTCTGGGACCGCGACGCCCGCTACTCCCTCATTTCCCTCTACGTCATCGGCCTCGCCATCGCCGCCACCGTGCTTCACCAATTCCATCTCCACCTCGACAACCTCGCCTGGCTCTGGGTCGTCATCGTCGCCGCCTATTCCGTCGTTGTGAGCTATCTCTACACCTTCCGCTCCAACCTCGCCCAATTCGCCGAAACGATCTCCATCCCCCCGCGCGACAACTGGCCCACTCAATCCCTCGGTTGGGTCGGCCCCATCACGCTCCTTCAATCCGTCCTCGTCTTCATCCTCGCCTTCTTTTCCGTCCAATTCCTCACCAGCCAGCTCGAACGCCTCGCCGTCGCCGCCGGCGCAATCTCCATGGCCGTCGCCGTCGGCCTCCTCGCCCACGAATCCCGCCAGGATCGCCTCCGCCGCGCCACCCTGATCCTCGGCCTTTTCGGCGCTATCCTCTGGGGCTGGTCATTCCTCCCGCGCTTCGGCCCCGACGTCTTCCTCAACCGCATGGTCATCGTCATGGTCGCCATGGCCGCCATGAGCGTCTTATACGCCATCGGCCTGGTGAAAATTCTCCGCCGCGAAAATGACTGGACCGCCTCCGCCCGCCGACTCGTCCCCTTCATCGGAATCGGCACCGCCCTCTCCATGGTCCTCGTCCTCGTCAGCGAAGGATTGATGTACCGCCCATCCCTCGGCGCGCCCATGGCCCTCTGGGCCTTCCTCGCCTTCGCCCTCGCCCTTCTCGCCATGGCCGCCGCCGCCATGGTCTGCGCCATCGTCCCCGGCCGCGATCCGCTCAACCTCTCCGAAAAAGCCCGCCAGGCCTACGTCTACGCCACCGAGCTCCTCCTCGTCCTCCTCTTCGTCCACATTAAGCTCGTCTATCCCGATCTCCTCAACATCGGTATCTGGACCCGCTTCTGGCCCATCATCGTCATGCTCCTCGCCTTCATCGGAATCGGCCTCAGCGAGCTCTTCCGCCGCCAGGGCCGAATCGTCCTCGCCGAGCCGCTGGAAAACACTTCACTCCTCCTCCCGATTCTTCCCGTGATCACCTTCTGGCTGCTCACCGGCGTCTGGATGCACGAGCAAAACGTCAACTACGCCCTCGTCCTCCTCCTCGCCGGCGGCGCCTACGGCACACTCGCCATGCTCCGCCGCTCCTTCATTTTCGGCCTCCTCTCAGCCCTCGCCGGCAACGGCGCGCTCTGGTATCTCCTCTCCCACTCCCCATCCTTCGGCTTCTTCCAGCATCCCCAGCTCTGGCTCATCCCCATCGCCCTCTCCATCCTCGCCGCCGCTTATCTCAACCGCGCCCGCCTCTCCCCCCAGCACATGCGCACCATCCGCTATGTCTGTCTGATGGCCATCTACGCCTCGAGCACCGCCGACATCATGATCAACGGCATCAACAAGTCCCCCGCCCTCCCCATGATCCTCGCGCTGCTTGCGGTGGCCGGCGTCATGGCCGGAATCATGCTGCGCGTCCAATCCTTCCTCCTCCTCGGCACCCTTTTCCTCCTCGTCGCCATCGCCACCATGATCCAATACGCCGCCCACCAAGTCGGCCAAAACTGGCCCTGGCTCGTCGCCGGAATCCTCCTGGGCGCAGCCATCATCATCCTCTTCGCCCTCTTCGAGAAAAAACGCTCCGAAATGCTCGCCCTGGTCGACGGCCTCAAAGAATGGCAAGGCTAACCCCTCAAAAAGGGGATAAGTCCAATTAAAAAGGGGATGGGTCCAATTTCACGATCGATAAAAACCCCGGTCCACTCGCTCACAACTTGCCATCCACTGCTCTCTTCCTCGGCCTCCCCCTCCCCCGAAACGTGCTTTCCAATCCCAACCTCCCCCCCACCCGCTTCTGCCAAATCTCCCCACCAAACGGCCTCCCCTTCACCACGCTCACCCTCACCTCCTCCACCTCCTTCTCCGGCACATCATTCACCATCTCCACCCAATCCCCCGGCCGCTCCACCGGCCACTCACTCAACATCCCCACCGGCTCCTTCCTCTCCATCAACCTCGCCCCCAAGCTGCTCCACGCCCACTTCTCCGCCCGCCTCACCATCCCCGCCCGCAGCGCGTTGCTCTCCACATACCTCATCACCGCCAGCAAATACTCATCACTCTGCACCGGAAACGATTTGTAAATCCCCTGATAAACATGTCCCCCACCGACTGTCTTGCGATGCTCATGCCACCGCCGCACGTGCGTGATCGTCAGCCGCTGCATGAACCGCCCCAGCTCCCCATCCCCCCGCGGCCACAGCACCAGGTGCCAGTGATTCGGCATCAAACAATACCCCAGCAGCCGCACCGGAATCATCTTCAACGTCTCCCCCATCACCTTCTCAAACGCCAGGTAATCCCCCTCCTTGCCAAAAATCCTCATCCGCCCATTCCCTCGATTGAGCACATGAAACACCATCCCCCCTGGCGCAATCCGATTGTTCCGCGGCATCCCCCCATTCTCCCCGCCATCTTCCCACCTGTCAATAATTGGACCTATCCCCTTAAAAAAGGGGATAAGTCCAATTTCCGCAAAAAAAAGATCATCGAGCTGCAACTCACTCCAACCTCTTCAAATACAGAAGGGGGTCACTGGTACTTACCCGATAGCTACGGCTGACCCATTTTCCCCTCTAATCCTGACGCTCCCGACGTGCCGAGATTTCAGGCCAATCCGGCGGATACAACAGAATATTCTCTCGGGGGCTTTGCCTGTTTTCAGCGCCTTCCAAATGATATCCGCCACCACCCGGTGACTCGCCGTACCGCGATGGCCCAGCGCAGCCGCAGAAGTTGCTGACGAGAACGATGGCGATGGCCTTTGTCGCAGCGTTCATGGTTTGGCTCCCGGGCAAACTCTTTCCTTATACCCCTTCGTGCCTTCCTCACACCTCACCCCCACACGTCCCTGATCACCGCCACCCCCGCGCTCTCCCCCAACAGCCCAATCGAATTCGCCTCCTCCATCGTCCTCAGCACATTGAAATGACTGATCCGCTGCACGTATTTGCCCGCCTTGATGTGGGCCCCAAAGAAAATCGTCGCGATGTGATTGTTGGAAGTCTTGTCATCCTCATCCCACGTGATGATCAGCAGGCTGTTGTGAAATTTCGCCCATTTCGCATACCCCCACAAATGATCATTCAGCCACTGATCCCCGGCCGCGATCGTCCCGTTGTGCATGTTGTGCGCACTGGTCGGAACGACGAAACTCACCTTCGGCAATTGCCCAAATCGCGTCGGGAAATCGCTCATCGCTCGATTGTCCCCGGCCGGCACATCGGCGAAATCCACCCACGGATTGTGCTTCCGCGAATATCCTCCCGAAGCGCACACCGTGCTCCCCGTCGCCGGCAATCCTTCCGAATACCCGGCAAATGTCTTTCCCGCCGCGATCAGCGCCCCGCCCAGGCTCGGCGCAGTGAAATCCACCGGACAGTCGTTGGTGGTCACCCCCTGCATCGACCCCGAGAAAAGCGCCAGATAATTCGGCTGGCTCGGATGCGTAAAGCCCCTGGAGCGCGTGAACAGCGCCCCATGACTCGCCAGCTTGTTGATGAACGGCGCGGACGCCGATCCGATGATCTTCGAATACGGCCGATTCTCCTCCACCACCACCACAATATGATCGAACTGCGGCACCGCCACCGCCAAAAGCTGCCGCCCCTCCAGGCTCTCCATCACAATGCTCAACATGCCCAAATCCTACCCTGCCGAAGATGCCGGCCGCTATACTCACCCACCATGAACCGCTCCTGCCGCATCATTCTCGTCTCTATTCTCCTCATAGTCTCTCAACAACGCTCCTCCCCCGCCGCCCCGCCCCCGGACCAGGCGCCTCCAAAATTGGATCGCCCCGCCAACCTCTCCATCAACCTCCGCGGCCGCGTCCGCGACTACGTCAACGCCGTCACCGACAACTGGCTCCTCCGCGCCCCCGCCGACAATCCGGCCATCCTCGCCATGTTCCGCGACCGCGACAAACAGCCCTACCGCGACTTCCTCCCCTGGTCCGGCGAATTCGCCGGCAAATATCTCACCGCCGGCACCCAAATCCTCCGTCTCACCGCCGACGATCGGCTCCGCGTCCACCTCCAGAAATTCGTCGATGAGCTGGTCACGCTCCAGGACACCGACGGTTACCTCGGCCCCTTCCCCAAAGATTTCCGCCTCACCGGCAAGGCCCCCAATTGCGGCGGCGGCACCTGGGATGCCTGGGGCCACTATCACATCATGCTCGGCCTCCTTCTCTGGCACGAATCAACCGGCGACGCCAAAGCCCTCGCCTGCGCCCGCCGCATCGGCGACCTCCTCTGCGACAAATTCCTCGGCCCCGAAAAACGCATCGTCGATACCGGCAGCGCTGAAATGAACCACGCCCCCATCCACACCCTCGCCCTCCTCTATCGCAAAACCGGCGAAAAGCGCTACCTCGACCTCGCCCAGGAAATCGTCGAAGAATTCTCTCTCCCCGGCGCTGGCGATTACCTCCGCGTTGCATTGGCCGGCAAATCCTTCTACCAAACCCCCAAGCCACGCTGGGAAAGCCTTCATCCCATCATGGGTCTCATCGAACTCCATCGCATCACCGCCAATCCCGACTATCGCCGCGGCTTCGAGCAACTCTGGTGGAGCATCGCCGAGTATGACCGCCACAACAACGGCGGCTTCTCCTCCGGCGAACAGGCCCAGGGCAATCCCTATCACGGCGGCGCAATCGAAACCTGCTGCACCATCGCCTGGATGGCCATGAGCGTCGAAATGCTCGCCACCACCGGCGACAGCATCATCGCCGACGAGCTGGAACTCTCGACATTGAATCAAGTCCTCGCCCTCCACTCCCCCACCGGCCAATGGTGTACCTACAACACCCCCATGGATGGCGTGCGCAAACCCAGCACCATCGACATCGCCTTCCAAAAGCGCGTCGGCTCCGAGCAGCTCAACTGCTGCAGCGTCAACGCCGCCCGCGGCTTCGGCATGATCAGTGACTGGGCCCTGATGCAGGAGAACGAAAACACCCTCATCCTCAACTGGTACGGCCCCTCAACCCTGACCGCCAACATCGCCGGCACATCGGTGAAGCTCGAACAGGAGACCGCCTACCCCCTGGAGCCGCGAATTGTTGTAAAAGTATCTCCTGACAAGCCCGCCGACTTCGCCCTGAAGTTTCGCATCCCCCACTGGTCATCGGCCACCGGTTTCCTCCTCAACTGGCGCCCGCTCACGACGGAAAACATCAAACCCGGCGCTTACTTCACCATCGCGCGCCACTGGAAAGCCGGCGACCAGATCACCATCGACCTCGACTTCACCCCCCACATCTGGTCCGGCCAAAAAGAATGTGCCGGCAAATCCTCCATCTATCGCGGCCCGATTCTCCTCGCCTGCGACATCGGCAAAGGCGCAGAGCTTCCGAAAATCGACGCCCGCCAACTGCTCCAAGCAAAGCCGAGCCTGACCTCCGGCCCTTGGCTGGCAATGCAGGTGAACACAATCGACGGCCAGCCCATCAACCTCATCGACTACGCCAGCGCCGGCGGCAACGGCGCCCGCTACGCCTCCTGGCTGCCGATCCAAAATACTCCCTCAACCCCCTTCTCCCGCGCCAGCCCCCTGCGCAGCGGCCGCGTGAAGTGACGCCGACTGTGCGGCTGGCCGGTCCGCCCCGTGGAGTCGTTCCCACCGCCGCCGCCGAATCCAGTAGAACAGGACCGGAATCAACAGGTCGATGACTTCATCGCTGATCAGCAGCCCGCCCAGCACCGGCGCCGCCATCGGCCGCATGATCTCCGAGCCCGTGCCGCTGGCCCAGAGCATCGGCACCAGCCCGACGATGGCCACACCCTCGGTCAGCAGCTTCGGCCGCAACCGATGCACCGCGCCTTCGATCACCGCGCGGCGCAGCTCCGCGAGGGAAGGGATATCCTCCAGCCCTCCGCGGCGATCGATCGCTTCGCGCAGATAAACCAGCATGATCACCCCCGTCTCCGTCGCCATGCCAAATGCGGCGATGTAGCCAATGGAGACGATCACGCTGAAGTTGAACCCGAACAGCGCCTGGAACATCAACGCCCCGGCCAACGCGCCAATGACCGCCAGAAAGACCAGCAGCGTGTCCATGATGTCGTTGAAGGTCACGTACAGCAGGAACAGGATGAGCGCGATGACCAGCGGGAAAATGATCGAGAGCGTCTGCCGCGCCCGGATCTGGTTCTCAAACTCCCCCGTCCATTCAATGCTCATCCCCGTCCCGGCCAGTTTCTGCTCGATGTCCCGTACCGATTGCCGCGCCTCCTCGACAAAACCGACGATATCGCGGCCGGAGACGCCGAGTGTGACATAGCTCCGCAGTCGTCCATTCTCGCTCTTGATCATGCTCGGACCTTCGACGATGCGAATATCGGCCAGCATCCGCAACGGGATCTGGATGATGCCGGAACTCGGCGGCTTCATCGCCTTGAGCTGATCGCTCCCGCCGCCGCCGGAGGTTGATCCAGCCGCGCTGCCGCCCGCACCCGCCGAAGAGGCGCTCATGGCTCCGGCCGCCTTGCCTGTCGATCCGGATGTCGTGGCCATCCCCGCCGAGCTTGCCGCGGATGCCATCGATCCGCCGCCTCCACCATTCTGCGTCTCACTCGCCGTCAGGAGCCTCACCGGAGTTGATCGCCCCGTCACCAGCACCTCTTTGATCTTCTCAATATCCTGCCAATACTCCGCCGCATACCGCACGCGCACCGGGAATCGCTGTCGCCCCTCGATGGTCATCGTCGCCCTGCTGCCGCCCAGCGCGGTCTCGACGGCCTCGGAAATATCGCTCATATTCACGCCGTAGCGCGTCGCCTTTTCGCGATCGATGTATATCTCGATATATCGCTTCCCCAGCACCTGATCGGCCGTGACATCGACAGCACCCGTGGTCTGCCGCAGCTTCCGCGCCAAATCTTCGCTCACCCGCTGCACATCGGCAATCGCCTCGGGCAACGGCTTACCAGTGGGCCCAAACACCTTCACGCCAATCTGCGTGCGCACCCCCGTGGCCAGCATGTTGACGCGATTGATGATCGGCTGCGTCCAGACATTACCCCACCCCGGCATCTGCAACTCACTGTCCATCTCCTTCTTCACATCGTCCTTGGTCTTCTGCCACAGAAACAAGGTTCTGGCCAATCCATCGCTCAGGGACCGCCGCATTTCCACCAATGACTTGGAATCCGGTTCGGTTCCGGCGAAGGGCATTCCGTGGGAAGTGCGATGCAGCGCATCGAGCAGCAGGTCATTGATCGCCACTTTGCCATAATCGAACAGCTCCCAATTGAGCGTCTTTGTTCGCTCGCGCCACAGCTCATCCCGTCGAGCCTCCAGCTTCTCCAACAGCCGCTGCGCAAAGCCCGGCGACTCATATCCAATCGCCCGCTGCGCAAAATGAATCACCTGCCGGCCCGCGCCAGCCTGATCCACCAGAAGATCATCGCGATCCGGGGCGATTCCCCGCCGCACCAGCTCGCGCCGCAGCAGATCCAGCAGCTTGTCCACTTCTTCCTGACGCGGAACATCCGCGATCAGCAATCCGTGAGCCTGGGCGGCGGCGATGATCTCGTTGTCATCGGTCGAAGTGGGTTGCCGCAGTAATGCAACGCCGATCTGCTTCCTGACTTCTTCATACGCAACGCGAACCAGATCGGCGGCGAGCTGAGGCCTGTATTCCAATTGCCGGCGTCGGGCCAGGTCCCGCATGGAGCGATCAAACCCTTCGATGGCGATTTGCGTGGCAGTGTTAAGAAGATTCGTCACTTCGGTGAGAGCCGGCTGGCGCTTGAGTAATTCCGCATCGCTCACCGCCGCCGCCGCGCGCTGCCAATCCTCCGGCCGCATTCCATCCCCTTTGAGCCATCCGCGCTTTTGCATCTCACCCGCAATCACCGCCGCCTGCCCAAGCGCATCCTCAAAACGAATCTGCCGTTTCGGCCACCAATCCGCCGGCCGCAGCGAAACGACCGTCTCCACCATGTCCACCGGCGATGGATCGGTTGCCGTTTCCGCGCGTCCGATCTTACCCACCACCTGCTCGACCTCCGGAAACGAACGCAGCACCTGATCGCGCACGATCACATCATCCACGGCCTGGCTCATGGCAATCCGCGGCGCGGTCAGCGGCATGTCCATCAGGCTCCCCTCATTCAGCTCCGGCATGAATTCGCTGCCGAGCTTTTTGAAGCGCGTATCGGCCACGAGCGCGACGATGATGAGGCTGGCCACCGCCACCGTCCAGCGATGGCGGGTTGCAAAGGTGACGGTGATGATCGCAACCGCCAGCAGCCCGCGCGTCAGCCAGGGGATGCTCAAAAACCCGCTGGCCAGCAACAGGATCACGCCCATGACCCACAACACGACGGCCTTGCGATCGATCATCCACGAAAGCACCGGCCGATAGATGTGGATGAAGCTGCGGACGATCCAGTTGTCTTCTTCGCCGCGGATTCGGCCGCGCACCAGCAGGGGAATCAGTGCCGGGACCAGCGTGATGGCCAATACCGCCACGCCGCACATCGCAAAGGTCTTGGTGAATGCGAGTGGGTGCGAAAGCTTTCCTTCCTGCCCGCCAAAAGCAAAAACGGGGATGAAGGAGATGAGCATGATCAGCACCGAGAAGAAAATCGGCCGCCCCACCAGCCGGCAGGACTTGATCACGATGTCGGTTGTATCGCCGCTCACCTTGCCATCGCCAAAGTGCAGCTTCAGCTCGTGCGAGGCGTTCTCCACCATGACCACGGCCGCATCGACGAGAATTCCGATGCTGATGGCGATCCCACTCAGCGACATGATGTTGCTGGGGATGTTCAGGTAATACATGAACAGGAAGCTGATCAGCACCGCCATGGGCAGCGTGATGCAGACCACGATGGCCGAGCGAACATGGGTCAGGATCAGCAGGATCGCAATCGACGCGATGATGATCTCTTCGCGCAGCGTGCTGGTGACGGTATGAATGGCCGACTCGATCAGCCGCGTCCGCTCGTAGAATGGGACAACCCGCACGCCCTGCGGCAGGCCACTTTGCAATTGCCGAATCTTCTCCTTGACCGCTTTGGTCACCTCCAGCGGATTCTGCCCGACGCGCATCATTACTACGCCCCCCACCGCTTCCTGCCCATTCTTCTCCAGCGCGCTGCGGCGAAATTCCGGGCCCAGTTGCACCGTTGCCAGATCCTTGACCCGGATCGGCACGCCGCCGCGCGAGGCGACCACCACCTGCTCCAGATCATGCACTCCCCGCAGCCATCCCACGCCGCGAACCAGATATTCCGTGTTGTTGGTAACGATGGATTTACCGCCGACGCTCATGTTGCTGGTGCTGATGGCGGCAAAGAGGCTGCCCAGGGGCAGGTCAAAGGCCCGCAGCTTGGCCGGATCGACATCGACCTGATATTCGCGGACAAAACCGCCGACGCTGGCCACCTCGGACACTCCCGGCACGCTGTTGAGCTGATAGCGCACCAGAAAATCCTGAATCGCCCGCAGCTCGTCGAGACTTTTTCCCTCGCCCTCGACCGTGTACCAGAAAATCTGCCCCAGCGCTGTCGCATCGGGCGCCATCACCGGCGTGACTCCGGCCGGCAACTGCGACTGCGCCGTGCTCAGGCGCTCCAGCACCCGATTTCTCGCGAAATAAAAGTCGGTCTTGTCATCAAAGATGATATTGATCATCGAGAAATTCGGCTCGCTGGTTGATCGGATCGACTTCACGCCCGCCAGGCCCTGAAGCTGAACCGAAAGCGGATAAGTGACCTGCTCCTCGATGTCCTGCGGGCTGCGGCCCATCCAATCGGCAAAAACGATGACCTGATTCTCGGACAGGTCTGGAATCGCATCCACCGGCGTGTGGATCAGCGCATACAGACCCCAAAGCGCAATCCCCAGCCACGCGAAAATGACCAGCCAGCGGTTGCGAACACTCCATTCGATGATTCTGGCGATCATGGCTTTTGCACCTCCCCCGAAGGCCGCGGCACCGCGGCGGCGGCTTCAACTCGCGGGGGATTCAGACGGTTTTCCGCGTCAACCAGGAATGTCCCCACCGTGACAACCCGATCCCCCTCCTCAAGCCCTTCCACAACCGGATACCACTCCTCGGCCGGCTGCCCCGTGCTTGCGGCGGTGGCCAATGGCCCCAGTTTCACCGCGTGCATGTCATAGATTCCGGGCGTGGATTCGACATAGACGATCTTGATCCGCCCCGTGTCGATCACTGCGGACCGTGGCACCGCCAGCAATTTCCCCGTCGGCACCGCCCCGTGCTTTCGAGTTGGAGTCACCTCCGGAGCGGCCTTGGGCAACGACTCCACAGCGCTGCCGCAATCGAGCATTTTTGCACCGTAGTACGGATTGGCCGTCGCATCGCCCTCCTGGAGCCAGTTGGCCTTTTTCATGGGGCATCGGAAAACCTTCACCGTCGCGCCCGCGGCCGGAGTGCCCGTGGTTTTTCCGATTTCGATCATCGCGGCCGAAACATCCTTGAAGGCGTCCCTGATCTTCTCGATCGGCTGACCCTTCATCGTCTTCACGGCCTCGACCAGTCGCGGATAGCTCGCCCGCACCGCTTCCGCATCCTTCGCGGGCGCGAGTTTTGCGACAGACTGTGCGAGGAGTTCGGCAACACCATCGGCCTTGTCCTCCGACAATCGCTTCTGCGCGGCCAGATACGGCTCGAGTGCCTCGCGATAAAGAGTGCTTGGTGAAATGGGCGCGGAAGCGGGCTGCGTTGCCGGCTGCGAGGCCGCGACGGGCCGATTTTCCGCCTTCTTCGGCCCATTGAGCGCCGCCATCGCCGTCGCCATCGGCACCCCAATCACCGCATCCGCAAACATCCCCGGCCGCAACCGCAGCTCGGAATTCTCCACCTCCACTCGCGCATCCAGTGTCCGCGTTTCCGGATCAACCGCAAACGCCTTGAAAGTCACCGTCCCCGTGAAAAGCTGATTGGGAAACGCCTCCACCATCACCTCAACCGGATCGCCCACCTCCACCATCGGAATATCCCGCTCATAGAGCTTGAGCTGAAGCCACAGCTTGCTCAGGTCCGCAACCGTGAACGGCTCGGCCCCCACCTGGATGTAATCGCCCTGGCTGATGTTTTTCTTTACGACGATCCCGCTGATCGGCGAGGTGACGGTCAGGTTGTTGGCGATCTTGCCAGTGCGATCGAATTCCTCATCCAGCTTGTCCAGTTGTTCCTGACTCACCCCCCACAGCGCCAGCTTCTGCAAATTGGCGTTATAGAAAGCCGTCGCATCCATCTTTGTCTGCTCGGTAGCATCGGCCGGCAGATCATTCACCTGCTTGCGCGCCCTCAGATAATCGCGCTGAGCGGTGTAGACCTCGGGACTATACAGCGAGTAAACCGGCTCGCCTCTTTTCACCGCCTGCCCCGTGTATTGAATGAACAAATCATCCACCCGCCCCGGCACACGCGCGCTGATGTGCGCCAGTTTCGTCTCGTTGTAATCCAGCACCGCCACGCTGCGAATTTCCCGCACCAGCGGCCGATATTCGACCGCACTCGTCGCTATCCCCGCCAGCGCCTTGCGCTTCGGCGTCAGCGTCACCCGCGCCAACACGTCGGCTGGAAGGAGCACCGCCTCGCCGCGCTTTCGCTTGACCAGCGGCATGCCGCACTTGGGGCACGAACCCGCCTGCGAGCGAACCACCTCCGGATGCATCGGGCAATAAAACTCGATCTCCCCCGCGGCCGTCTGCGCGAGGGAATCGGGCGCAACCGCCGGCCGGGTCCATTTATCAACATGGTTCTTGATGTTGTCCCAATAGCCGACGATCAGCGCTGCGATGATGAACACGGCCACAAACCGAAGGCGGGCAAAGACGACTTGAACAACCGTGACGATTTTGCGTGTGAATTCGCGCATATCAGTGTACCTCCGAAGGATGAGTCGCCGCCGGGCGCGTTGTGGGCGTCGCCAGCGTCTCGATATCCACCCCCGCCAGCGCCTCCAACTCGGCCAATCGCTTCTCGCGCTCCATCCGCGCCTCGGCAATCATCAGCCGCACCTCGAGCAGCGTCCGCTGGCTGTCGATCAGGTCGGTAAACGTCGCCGTCCCGGCCGCATAAGCCTGTCGCACACTCGCCAGCGTCTGCTCCGCCCGCGGCAGAATGCCCTGCTGAAAAACCGCCGTTTGACGCTCGGCATTTCGCATCGCATAGAGCGCTGCCACAAAACCGGCCGCGCGATCCGACCGCGTCTGCCGCAACATCGCCTCACTCGATCGCATCATCGCCCGCGACTCCTCGATCTTGCCTTTGATCTCCGGGATCGTGGTCGGAAGCACCACCATCGCCCCGATCATCTGCGAAATGCTGCCCGTGAAGCCGGCCATCGGATTGATGTCCGGGATATACGCCATCCGCGCCAGCTCCAGCGCATCCTTGCGCCCGGCAACCTCCCTCGCCAGTCGCGCCAGCTCCGGATTGCTCTCCGTGCCCACCGCGATCAATTTCGCATCATCCGCGGCCACCGCCCGCGGCATCGGCAGTGTTTTGGGAAGCTCCAACTGCGCTTGAGGATCGCGGCCAAGCATCCCGTTGAGCATGCTCCTCATCGCAACGTGCTCCGCTTCCATCGTCGCCAACTGATTCTCGGCCAATCGATATTGCGTCTGCGCCCGCAGCAGGTCCTGCGGCGCACCTCCGGCCCCCACCCGGTCGCTGGCGCTATCCATCAGGAGCTTAAGGAGATTGACGTTGTCCCGCTGAATCCGCAGTTGCTCCTCATGCAGCGCCAGGTCCAGATATGCCGTCAGCACCTTTCGCTGTATCTCAAACTTCATCGCCTCAAACCGCTTCCCCGCCGCCCGCGCCTCCTGAAGCGCCACCTTCCCCGCCTGCGCCACCTTGGTCGGAAACGCCAGGTTTTCCATCGGATCGAATCCAACACTGACCGTCGTTCGATCAAACGACTTCATGCGCTCCGAAGAAAACATGTACGTGAAGGTCGGCGCGATATTGGTATTCGGATAATTCGCCACCTGCGGAATCCGCGACAACGCCGCCGCCCACTCGAAATAGGCCGCCTCCAGATCGCCATTGGCCAAAAATGCCCGCTGAAGAACATCCCGCCATTCCGGCCGCTGGGGCAATTCAGGAATCGTCCGCTCCTCAAACGGCCGCACATACGCCCTGCCCGCCTCCCGCATTGCCGCCTCTTCCTCCCGCGTCCCCTTAGGCGCAAGCACACAGCCGGAAACAGCGGCCAGAGAAACCAGCACGCCCGCCCGAACCAAGTTTCTAAAGATCGTCTTCATGAATGATCCGCATCTCGTATCCGCGCAACCCAACGCGCGCGCAAATATGCGCAGCGTCTTCCAAAGCAAGGAATCGAGTGAAGATCAGTTCAGCAGAAGTGAATGGACGTGAAACAAATCCCGCAGCAGCGGCGGCAGCGGCACCGCCTCCGAGGCACGATTCGGGGCAAACGCAACATCAGAACCTGGCGTGAAAAGCACCGGGACCGCAAGAACATGAATCACCAACTGCGGCGACGCCACAACCGAAGCTGACTCAGGCTTCGCCTGGTCCGTCCGATGCTTCAGATTGCATTGGCCGCACGGGTCGGTCTTTTGCACGGGAACTTCGGCGGCCAACGCCTTCTTCTGACAGCACTCCCCCTCGCCAGCGCAACTCTTCTCCACCATCGGCTCGGCCTTCGGCGCTCCCGGCATCGCACAAGCACACACAACCTGCGCCCCAGCCGTCGCCAGCGCCAGAACAAACACCGCGAACCTGTGGAAGGACATATTCACGACCAGTTGACTATAAATACCCTGATTGGATCGGTCAAATTCGCTTCTAAATTAATGCCAAATGGCCCATAACCATCACGATAAGGCTCTTGGGACAGGAAATTCTTGCACACGATCCCCTCCCCGCTTAGCTTGTATCCATCGAACCGGATGCACCACGGGCACATGTCTCTCACGCAATGAATGACTGCATTATTCGTCCCGCCAGGCCTGGCGATGAGCCGGGCGCTTACCATGTTTGCCTCAAAACCGGCGACAATGGTCAGGATGGCGAGCCGTTTTATCGAGAGGACCCCGACGCGCTCGGCCGCATTTATGCCGGCCCCTATCTCGCCTTCGAGCCACAGCTCAGCCTGATCCTCGAAGACGATCAGGGCATCTGCGGCTATGCACTTGGCGCATTTGATTCCCGCAACTTCTACGCTCGCTACGAACGAGAGTGGCGGCCCAATCTCTGCTCACGTTTCCCCGCGCCGCAGGGTGATGCAAGCCAGTGGACGCGCGTGCAGCAAGTCCATAACACCTACCATCACCCCGATTATTTTCTCCCCGAGCCCTACGCCGCTTATCCCTCTCACCTCCACATCGATTTATTGCCCCGCGCCCAGGGCCGCGGCTATGGCCGTCGCATGATCGAGCAAAACATGGCCACGCTCCGCCGCCGCGGTTCTCCCGGCGCCCATCTCGGCCTCAGCACCCTCAACCCGCGCGCCTATGGCTTCTATCAGCGCCTCGGCTACCGCGAATTGTCCCGCGTCGGCACGCCGGAGGACGGCTGCATTTACATGGGCATCAGCCTGAAGGATTGAGTTCGCCATGCTGGCTCTCCTCGGAGGAAAACCCATCCGCACCCGCCCCTTCACTTCCTGGCCGATCTACGGCAAGCCCGAAGAACAGCGCCTCCTCCAAACCCTCCGCAGCGGCCAATGGGGCAAGCTCGATGGTCCCGAAGTTGCTGCATTTGAGAAACGATTCGCCGCCATGCACGCCTGCAAACACGGCATCGGCGTCACCAATGGCACCGTTAGTCTCCGCATCGCCCTCCTGGCCGCCGGCATTCGCGCTGAAGATGAAGTCATCGTCCCCCCGTACACATTTCTCTCCACCGCATCGGCCGTCATCGAAGCCAACGCCATCCCCGTCTTCGCCGACATCGATCTCAACACCTTCAACCTCGATCCCAGCGCCGTGCAGGCCGCCATCACACCCCGCACCAAAGCCATCATCCCCGTTCATTTCGCCGGCCAGGCTGTCGATATGGACGCGCTCATGTCCATCGCCAAAAGGCACAACCTGACCGTCATCGAAGATGCCGCCCACGCGCATGGAGGGTCATATAACGGCCGGCCCGCCGGTTCCATCGGCCACATGGGATCGTTCTCATTCCAATCGAGCAAAAATCTCACCGCCGGCGAAGGCGGCATCATCACCACCAACGATGACGCCCTCGCCGAGGCCTGTCGCACGATCCACAACTGCGGCCGGGTTACTGGCGGTATCTGGTACGAGCACCACGTCATTTCCGGCAATTATCGCCTCGGCGAATTCCAGGGAGCGATTCTCAACTGCCAGCTCGATCGTCTCGAAGAACAGACCCGCACCCGCGACACCAACGGCCAATATCTCGCCTCACGCCTCGCCCATTTACCCGGCCTTCATTCGCAAACCCGTCCCCCCGATTGCACGCGCCACAGCTATCACCTCTTCATGCTGCGCCTCGACCCCGCCGCATTCGGCGCTCCCCGCGACGCCGTGCTCACGGCACTGGAGGCGGAAGGAATCCCCTGCTCCGCCGGCTACGGCTTTTCCCTCCCCGACCAACCCCTCTTCCGCAACAAGGCGTTCGGCCCGTTCCTCCCCGGCGCCTCCGCCCGATTGGATTACAGCAAGTCGCGCTGCCCCAACAGCGATCTCATTTGCCAGCAATGCGTCTGGCTCGAGCAAAACCTCTTCCTCGGCCCCCGCGCAGACATGGACGACGTCGCCAATGCATTTGAAAAAGTGTACCAACACCGCAACGCGCTGAACTCCACTGAACTCCAGCGCCGCTGACGGAGGCAGGGTGACTCAAGCAACCGGCCTGCTCAACAAGCATCTCGTCCCAGCGCTGACTACGCTGAGCGAAAACACATATCTCTCCGCCATCCGCGCCGGCATGGTGTCCGTTGTTCCGCTCACCATCATCGGCGGCCTCTTCACCATCATCGCCTATCTGCCCGTCCACGGCTGGGAGGCCCGCATCGCCCGCTGGCTCCCGCTCCTAAACATCCCTGTCACCGCCACCTTTGGCCTGCTCGCCGTCGTCGCCTGCTTCTCCATCGCCTATGACCTGGGAAAACGGCTCCAGCAGGATCCCATGGTCAGCGCCATCATCGCCACCGTCACCTTCATGATGATCCAGATCAACCCGACCGATCAGACCTTCGCCACCGACGGGCTCGGCTCCAAAGGCCTCTTCACCGCCATCCTCATCGCCCTGATCTGCGTCCGCGTTCAGAAATTCTTCACCGACTGGAATCTGGTCATCAAAATGCCGGCCAGCGTGCCGCTGATGGTCTATGAATCATTCCTCTCTCTCGTCCCGCTGTTTTTCCTCGTCGTCATCTTCTGGTTGATCCGTTATGTGGCAAAAGTCGACATCAACCACCTCATGCAGGTGGCCTTCAAACCCTTGCTCTTCGCCCTCAACACCCTGCCGGGAATTCTGGTCTATGCGTTCCTCGTCACCCTGCTCTGGTCGGTGGGCATCAACGGCGACAACGCCCTCGACGCCGTCGTCGCCCCGATCTTCCTGCAATTCCTGGCCGAGAATACCGCCGCCATGCAGCACCATCAGCCGCTGCCCTACGTCACCGCCAACGGCTTCTTCTCCACCTTCGTCAACGTCGGCGGCACCGGCGCAACCATCGCCCTCGCCCTGGTCCTCTGGAACTCCAAAGAGCCCGGCTTCCGAAAAGTCAGCCGCCTCTCGCTGCCCACACAAATTTTCAATATCAATGAGCCGATCTTTTTCGGCCTGCCCATCGTGCTCAATCCAATCTTCATGATTCCCTATGTCCTCAGCGCCCTGATCCTCACCACCGGCACCTATCTCCTCATGCACTTCCACCTGATCCAAAAACCTTTCGTCCAGGTCCCCTGGACAACTCCCCCAATCATCGGCCAATACCTGGTCTCCGGCGGCGACTGGAAAGCGGCCGCCTGGGGAGCGATTTCCATCGTGATCGCCATGCTCATCTACTATCCCTTCGCCAAAGCCGCCGAACGCCAGCGGCTGAACGCCGAATCAAAAGCCAACGCCCCCAGCGAGGAGCCAACCAATGCCGCGATCTAAATTTTGCGCATCCTGGATCTGCCTCTGTGCGCTGCTGACGGTGCCGGCCAGTGCGCAGCCAACAAACACTTACCCGCAGAAGCTTCGCACGTTCCACACGGCCCAGGAATTCGATCGAATCACCGCCGGCAAAATCCAAATTCAACGGCGCCTGGACCCAAAGTTACAACTCGCCTTGCGCGAGGCCATCATGAAATGGCCCAGCACCCAATTCACGGTGATCGCCGTCAAATCACCAACGGTCACCTGGGTCGGCACGCGCCAGGGCGCAATCCTCCTCAGCCACGACTATCAATCGATCGAATATTTCTGCGCCAGCCGCTGGCTTCTCGACGATCACGTGACCGGCATCGGCTTTGATGGCGACGCGACCTGGCTCGAAACCCCCAGGGGCTTCTCGCGCATCGAATACAAACCAATGACCCTCGCCGACAAATCGCGACTGTTCGTCGATCGCATTCAAAAGCGCCACAACCGCTGGGGCCTGACCGCCGACTCCAATCTCCGCGTGGCCGGCGATGTTTCCACCAACCAGATGATCTCCACCGACAACGACGGCTTGTGGACCGCCATGTACGTCGCCGCCGAATGTTTCCGCTACAAAGTCACCGGCGACGCCGATGCCCGCGAAAATGCCCGCCGCGGAATGCAGGCCATCATCCGCCTCGAATCCATCACCGGCAAACCTGGTTTCCCGGCCCGCTCCTTCATCAAAGTCGGCCAGGACCTCCCGCCCGGCGATGGCGAATGGCATGACACCCCCGACAAACTCTGGCGCTGGAAAGGCGATACCAGCTCCGACGAAATCGTCGGCCACTATTTCGTTTATCCGATCTATCTCGACCTGGCCGCCGATGAAGATGAAAAGCCCACCCTCCGCGCCGTGATCGATCGCATCACCAACCACATTCTCGACAACAACTACCAACTCATCGACCTCGACGGCAAGCGAACCCTTTGGGGCTTCTGGGGCCCCGAGGCCATCTGGGAAGACCCCGACGAAACCGGCATCCGCGCCCTGCACATTCTTTCCCACCTGCGCGTCGCCCTGTACATGACCAGCGATCCCCAAAATCGCGCCAAATTTCAGGCCGCCTACGACGACCTCATCAAAACCCACAAATACCATCTGCTGACCCGAAATCAGAAAATCATGATCCCCGGCATCATCAATCACTCCGACGATGAGCTGGCCTTCCTGTCCTACTACCCATTATTGCGCTACGAAACCGATCCCAAACTCCTCGAAGTCTACAAACAAAGTCTCGCTCGAAGCTGGCAGTGCGAACGGGCCGAGCGCAATCCCCTCTGGAACTTCATCTACGCCGCCTGCTCTGGCGCCAAGGAATTCGACCGCGCTGAATCCCTCCGCACCCTGCACGAAATTCCCATGGACACCATCGAATGGTCGGTTCACAACTCCCACCGCCTCGATGTCCCCATTGACCCCCTGGGCGATCGCTTCCAGCGCCGCCAGGCCCTGATCGTCCTGCCCTACGACGAACTGCCCATGTCCAAATGGAACGGCAACCCCTTCACCCTCGACGGCGGCGGCGGCGGCCACAGCGAAGACGACGGCGCGTATTTTCTCCTGCCCTACTGGATGGGACGCCATCACAAGCTCATCGGTGAATGATCCGCGCGAGGCTTCGACTCCTGTTGAGCAGTCGGCGTCCCGTAGGTGATAATCGCTCGCGGAAGCATACTGTGTGCGTAAAAGTATGAACGAGACGGTTTACATTGAGACTACCATCGTCAGTTATCTCACGGCATGGCCAAGTAAGGATCTCCTCCGCGCAGCGCAGCAAATGGCGACAAAGGACTGGTGGGAGCATCAACGGAACACCTATCAGCTCCTCACATCAGAAGTCGTCCAAATCGAAGCGTCCGCGGGCGACCCGGCCGCCGCCGCTGAACGGATCGCTGTCCTGAATGCCTTGCCGCTGCTGCCGATGACACCAGCTGCCAGGCAAATTGCACGCGAGCTGCTGACGCAGACGGCGCTCCCGGCTACCGCCGATCGAGATGCTCTGCATGTGGCAATCGCCGCCTCCAATGGAGTCGAGTACTTGCTGACTTGGAATTGCCGCCATTTGGCAAATGCCACTTTACGTGGGAAAATCGAATCTGTGTGCAGGTCCCTCGGATATGAGCCTCCTATAATCTGTACACCACTCGAACTCGTGAGGTGAAAGCCATGATCGATGATACTATCGTCGAAGAAGTTCGCAGGGCCGGCGACGCCTACTGTGCGCGCTTCAACCATGATCTCGACGCAATTTTTGATGACCTGCATCGCCGCACCGAGGAGGCCCGCCAGGCCGGCAGACAAGTTGTTTCATTACCGCCCCGTCCCCCCACTGCCACCGCTGCCCCCACCAGGAAAGCGGGATGAGAATGGGATTCGCACTCAAGGCACCCTCGTCATCAATCACACCCTCGCCAGCATCAGCCGCGCTGGCATCCCCATGCTCATGAAAAAACAGGGGCTTCGACCCCGCCCAATCGATGTCCGCGCTGCACCTGTCCACTAATCGAGCGCGCGTTTGACCCTCGACAAATCGCTGAGCATCCGTAACTCTGCCTCATCGCCGCTCAAGCCGGCATACCGACGACGATGAATGTTGGACGACCGCAAGCACGGGTGCGTCAATGCGACGACAGTGGTGGAGATTCGTAATCCTCGGCCGTCATCGAAACGAGCGAGGCAAGTGGGGCCGGATTCGGAGGCGTCGAGAGCGGAAAAAGAACGGGCGCCTTGCCACGAAGTGAGGTCCGGCGAGAGTTCAGCAATAATTGGCGGCACGTTCATACCAAGGACTAAAATGTGGCGAGGGCGCTGTGCCCGCAGTTGTTCCATGAAGAAGTTGCGGCACTTTTGGACAAACGTCCGATCGGAGAGACCGGGGAACGGACCCATGGATTTGTTTCCCTTGCGGACTCCCGGGAACAGATTAGTGAAGAAGCAATCGCGGACGTTGATGTTGGCCCTTTTCAACAGCGAGAGTAAACCACGCCAGGTGGGATTTGTTTCAAGATCTTCACCATTGCGGTGGAGGGCCGCCTTGTAGCCCTGTTCGGAGTGAAAGTCGTGCCCAAGGACCATCACGCCACCCATGGGCATCGCCGGCAAGGGTTTATCAGCCAATGTGCCCCAGAGTCCCCAGCCGCCAGGAAAGAACGCTGTGCCGGTAATCCGTTGCGGAATCGGCAGGATTCCGGTTGGATAGGGCCCAATCTGATCGAGAAGCTGGCAAAGGCCTTCAACGGGATGCATTAGAGGATGTTATCCCAATCCCGTGGTCGCCAATACCATCTTTCGTCCACGCTCGGCGGCATACGCCAAGCACGCCTGAATATCATCCTGCGTCAGATACGGAAAGTCTGTCAGGATTTGCTGCGTCGTCATCCCTCGTGCAAGGTAGGAAAGTACATCGTAAACGGTGATGCGCATGCCTCGAATACAGGGGCGCCCGCCACGCTTGCCAGGCTCCAGGGTGATGATGGATTGATAGGGGACGCTCATGAATGCTTAATTGTCACGACTAATCATACACCGTACCTGGGGGTGCCGAAAGCGGTATCAAAAAAGGCCGACCGAAATTACGGCTTCTTGCCCAAACAAATCCCATTTTGAAACGTACAGATGGTGCGACAGACGTGCGTCCGGCCGTCCCGGCCACTCTGTTGCCTGTTCCAGAAAGGGGGATGTGATGCTCTCGTTTTCCGTCGTCTCAAGCCCGCGCCCCCTCCGCGCGCATCATCACTCCTCTTCCTCCCCCCTCGCTTCCCTCCCCACAGTACCTTTCAGCGGGGTGCGTGACGCCTTTGGCGGTTAATAATTGTGTTGTGTGGATACAATAGGTAGGGGTGGCTCCGTTCTAACTCATGGAGGAGTTCATGGCAGCGCTGACGGATCGGCAAAGGGCTCGTGAACGGCTCA
>JBGPEF010000017.1:0-22813 GCA_041482675.1 Tepidisphaeraceae bacterium
CAAAACCTACACGCTGCGGCCGGACAAGGATCAGAGTTTTGGCTACGAGCTGGCGATGGTGTATCGGTTCGAAAACCAGACAGCCCTGCCGCTGGTCATCAGGACATTTTTTAACGGGCCCACCGTTCCCGCGCCCGAGAACAATCGCGATGTGCCGGAGGTGGTGGCCGGATACAACGATCAGCGGCAGGTCACGCTTAAGCATCATTCGGCCGCCAGCCTGAATCCGGACAAGGAACCGTGGGACATCATGGCGCAGGAAAAGCTCCCACTGCTGTGGACGGGCTGGACCAGCGCCTATTTTGACAGCATTGTGCGGCCCGCGGTCGATCCAGCGCAGCCGGTGATCAGCAGCGCCAAGGCGAAGGCGCTGGCCAAGCGCAGCGATGATGGCCAGGATTTCACGGCGATTTCATTTGAGACGACGGACCTGACGGTGGCGGCGGGGCAGGCGGTTTCGCTGCCGTTTGATGTTTATCTGGGCCCTCGGCAGCGGGCGATTCTGAACTCGGATTATTACTCTCAATTTCCGCACGGCTACAACCTGACGCTGGTGCTGACCGGCGGAATGTGCGGGTTCTGCACATTCGAGCCGCTGATCGCGCTGATGGTGAAGCTGCTGGGCTTCTTCCACATGCTGACCCGCGACTGGGGCCTGGCGATCATGTGCCTGGTGATCATCGTGCGGCTGCTCCTGCATCCGATCACCAAGCGGTCGCAGATGTCGATGTCGAAACTGAGCAAATTTGGCCCGGAAATCGAGCGGCTGAAGCAGAAATATGGGGATGATAAAGAGTCGCTCAACCGCGAGATGATGTCGTTCACCAAGGAGCACGGCGTATCCACCGGCCTGCTGGGATGTTTGCCGATGCTGCTCCAGATGCCGATCTGGATTGCCCTGTGGTCCAGTTTGCAGAGCACCTTCGAGCTGCGGCACGCATCGTTTTTGTGGGGATATACCTGGATCAAGGATTTGGCGCAGCCGGATCGGCTGATCCCGTTTTCAGGTCCGGTGACGTTGTTCTGGGGGTACATCCATTTTGATGCGATCAACATTCTGCCGATTCTCATGGGGATCGTTTTCTTCGTTCAGCAGAAGATGACTCCCAAGCCGCCGACGATGACCAAGGAGCAGGAGAGTCAATACAAGATGATGCAGTGGATGTCGTTGCTCTTTCCAATTTTCCTCTACACCGGTCCGAGCGGGCTGAATCTGTACATTCTGACCAGCACCTCGATTGGAATCATCGAGAGCAAGCGGATTCGCGATCACATCAAGCAGCGCGAGGAGGCGGAGAAATCCGAGAAGGTGATCGTGGATGCCAAGCCGACGCGGAACTCGAAGAAACTGGATCGGAATGAGCCGGAGCCCAAGAAGAGGCGCGGATTTGCGGGATGGCTGGCGGACCTTCAGAAGAAGGCCGAGGATTTGCGGCGGGAAGCGGATCGGCAGAAGCGCAAGTCGTGACCTGATCTATGATTTGGGGTGATACGATTGCCGCCATCAGCAGCGCGGTCGGCATGGCCGCGCGGATGATCGTCCGCATGAGCGGGGGGGAGGCAAATACGATTGCATTGCAGGTGGGGGGGATAGGTGTGCGGAGCGGGGCGGGGGGCGAGGCGTATCGAACGACTCTCCAATTCCAAAATCTCGCGGTTCCGGCGTGGGTGTATCAATTTCGCGCGCCCCACAGCTACACCGGCGAGGATCTGGTCGAGTTTCACATTCCCGGCAATCCGCTGCTGGCGCGGATGCTGCTGGATGAGCTGTTGCGCCTGGGGGCGCGGCCGGCGGAGGCGGGGGAATTCACAGCGCGGGCGTTTTTCAACGGGCGGATTGATCTGACGGCCGCTGAAGGAGTTGCCGCCACGATCAGCGCCCACAGCCAGCAGGAGTTGGCGGCCGCGCGGCAACTTCTCTCGGGCGAATTGGCGCGGCGGCTGCGGCCATTGATGGATCAACTGGCCGAGATGGTGGCATTGGTCGAAGTCGGCATCGATTTCTCCGAGGAGGATGTTTCGTTCATCGCTACCGAGGAACTCCAGTTGCGCACTGACGAGATAAAGCGCCACTTGCAAAGGTTGATAAGTGAGAGTGCGCGGTTCGAGCGGCTGAGCCATGAGCCATCTTTCGTGCTGGTGGGCCGGCCCAATGCGGGGAAGAGCACGTTGCTCAACGCGCTGGCCGGGCGGCCGAGGGCCGTGGTTTCGCCCCGTGCGGGGACGACGCGGGATGCGCTTTCGGCGGAAGTGGCGCTGGATCGTGGCATCGTGCGGGTGATTGATGTGGCGGGGTTGGAGGAGAAGAGTGGCGAGGGTGAAATCGAGCGGCAGATGCAGCAGCGGGCCCGGCGGATGGTGGAGGAGGCGGATTTTGTGATTCTGGTGCGGGAGGTTGGGGATGAGCGGCCGACATTATCGCTGCCGAGAAGAGCGGATGTGGTGGTTGGGAGCAAATCCGATCTTTCGGCCACGGCGGTGGCGCCCGATGAGGGGATTTGGCTATCAGCGCGGACGGGGCAGAATCTGGATGTTCTGCGGCGGCGAATGTCGGAGCTGGCGTTCGGATCGGCCACCGGCGCGGCCGCGACCCTGGCCCTGAATACCCGGCATCTTCGGGCGCTGGATGATGCGATGGCGTCGCTAAGCCTGGTTGAGGAGGCGCTGGGTTCATCAGGAGCGGAGGTGATCGCGCTGGAGCTGCGGGAGGCGCTGCACGCGCTGGGTGAGATTCTGGGCCAACTCACGCCCGATGACCTGCTGGGCCGGATTTTCTCGACTTTCTGCATCGGCAAGTAGCGGGGCATGGGCTAGAAGCCCGTGGCCTGAAGACTTATCATCATCGCCATGAACCAGGATTTATCGAAGAAAGTCGCGCTGGTCACCGGCGCCTCGCGCGGACTTGGAGCCGCCATTGCCGCCAAACTCGCCGCCCATGGCGCGCGAGTGGGCGTAAACTATTTTGGTTCCCCCGATCTGGCGCAGAAAGTGGTCAGCGACATTCGCCGCGCCGGCGGCGACGCCGAAGCCTTCAAGGCCGATGTCCGCGATGAGAATGAAGTAGCCAGGCTCGTGAACGATGTGCAGTCGCGATTCGGTTTGATCGATATCCTCGTCATCAACGCAACCGGCCCGCAGCCATTCATCAAGATCGAACACCTCACCTGGCGCACCTGCCTGGATCAATTGGAATTCTTCGTAAAAAGCCCCATGCTCCTGGTGAAAGCCGTCGTCGGGCAAATGAAGCAGCGGCGCTACGGCCGCATTATCAATCTGGGCTCCGAGGTGTTTGAGCGCGGCATCCCCGAATTTTCCAACTACGCCTCGGCCAAAGGCGCGCAGCTTGGCCTGACCCGCTCATGGGCCAACGAATTAGCCCCCTGGCAGATCACCGTGAACCTGATCGCCCCCGGCTGGATCCCCACGGAGCGGCACATCAACGATCCACAGGCGATCAAGGATGCCTACGCCGCCGCAGTTCCCATGAGGCACATGGGTGTCCCCGAGGATGTGGCCGACGCCGTGGCGTTCTTGGCCTCCGACGGGGCAAAATTCATCACCGGACAAAAATTGGCGGTCAACGGCGGTAATACCATTTGTTGAGCACTGCATTCGGGAGAGGAAACATGGTCAAAAAAATTGGTGGTCTTCTGCTTGTGCTGGCGGCGATCGGGTGTCTGGGTTTGGCCAAGCTCAAACCCGGCCAAAAACCCACCATCGCTTACGTCACCAACGGCATCGCCTCCTTCTGGGTGATCGCCGAGCAGGGGGTTAAAGCTGGCGGCGAAAAATATGGCGCCAATGCCAAGGCCTACATGCCGGCCGAGGGCATCGCCGATCAGAAGCGCATTATCGAGGACCTGCTCACCCGTGGCGTCGATGGCATCGCCATCAGCCCCATCGATCCGGCCAATCAAGGCGACCTGATCAATCAGGCCTGCGACGCGACCAAGGTCATCACCCACGACTCCGACGCCCCCGGCACCAAGCGCCTCTGCTACATCGGCATGGACAATTACACCGCCGGGCGCATGTGCGGCAAGCTTGTGAAGGAGGCCATGCCGGCCGGCGGCTCGGTGATGATCTTCATCGGCCGCCTCGAGCAGGACAACGCCCGCCGCCGCCGCCAGGGCGTGATCGATGAGCTGCTCGACCGCGATCCCGATCCCACGCGCTACGATGCGCCCGGCGAAAAGCTCAAGGGTAACAAGTATGCCATCGTCGGCACGCTCACCGATCAATTTGACATGGCCAAGGGCAAAGCCAACGCCGAGGATGCCATCGCCCGCTATCCCGACCTGGGCTGCATGGTAGGCCTCTTCGCCTACAACCCGCCGCTCTGCCTCGAAGCGCTCAAGCAGTCCGGAAAAGCCGGCCAAATCAAGCTGGTCGCTTTCGATGAGGCCGATGAAACGCTGGCCGCCATCAAGGATGGCGCATGCTACGGCACGGTCGTGCAAAACCCCTACATGTACGGAATGGAGTCCGTCCGCGTCCTCACCGCCCTGGCCAAGGGCGACAATTCGGTGATCCCCAAGGGCGGCTTCATCGACATCCCCGCGCGGCAGATTCGCAAGGACAATGTCGATGAATTTTGGAAGGATCTGAAGGAAAAAATGGGCAAGAAGTAGGGGCCGGTGGCACTTCTTGAAGTAAAAAATATTTCAAAGTCGTTTCCAGGCGTCCTCGCGCTCAAGGATGTCTCCTTTTCGCTGGAAAAAGGCGAAGTGCTCGCCGTCATCGGCGAAAACGGGGCCGGAAAATCAACCCTGATGCGCATTCTCGCCGGGGTGCAGCCGCCCGACTCAGGGGAGATTCTGCTGGATGGAAAAGCGTTGACCCTTCCGACCGTGCAGTCCGCTCTGCGCGCCGGAATCGTCCTGATTCACCAGGAATTAAACCTCTCCGACAACCTCGACGTGGCCGCCAACATCTATCTCGGCCGCGAGCCCCGGCGATTCGGCCTGATCGACAAATCCCGGCTCCGACGCGATGCCGCCGCGGTTCTCGAACGAATCTGCCTCGATTGCTCCCCCGACACCATCGTCGCCAGCCTCTCGATCGGCCATCAGCAAATGGTGGAAATCGCCAAGGCTCTATCGGTCGATGCCCGCATCCTCATCATGGACGAGCCCACCTCGAGCCTCTCCCAGCATGAAACCGAGCAGCTTTTCCGCGTGGTCCGCGATCTGCGTTCAAAGGGCATCAGCGTCCTTTACATCTCCCATCGCCTGGGTGAGGTCAAAGAGCTCGCCGATCGCGTGTTGGTCCTGCGCGACGGGAAAGTGGCCGGCCAATTGTCCCGCGACCAGATCGATCACGAGCGAATGGTCAAGCTGATGGTCGGCCGCGAGGTTTCCGGTTTATACGATCGCAAGGCCAACGTTGCCGGCGCGACGATGCTGGAAGTATCCAAACTTCGCACCCCCGCCCATCCCGCGCATGAAATCAGTTTTTCAGTCGGGGCCGGAGAAATCGTCGGCATCGCCGGCCTGGTTGGCGCGGGGCGCACCGAGGTCCTCCAGACCCTTTTTGGAATCACGCCCGCGGTGGGGGGGGCCATTCGTATTGGCGGCGCGGAACCTGAGATCAATTCTCCGCGCGATGCGATCGCGGCCGGGATCGCCCTGGTTCCCGAGAATCGCAAGCAGCACGGCCTGATTCTCGAGTTGGCCGTGCGCGAAAACCTCTCCCTTCCCAGCCTCCGCCGCATCCAATTTGCCGGATTCCTCAACTATTCCCAGGAACGCCAACTCTCGCGCCGAACCATCGATGACCTTGGCGTCCGCACCCCCTCCGATTCTCAAGTCTGCCAGTATCTTTCCGGCGGAAATCAGCAGAAGGTGGTCGTCGGCAAATGGCTCGCCACCAAGCCGAAAATTCTCCTCCTCGACGAGCCCACCCGCGGCATCGACATCGGCGCCAAGCAGGAAGTCTATAAATTAATGGAGCAACTGGCCGCTTCCGGCGTGGCCATCCTCTTCGTCTCCAGCGAGCTGGAAGAAATCCTCAGAATGTCCGACCGAACCCTCGTCATGCACGAAGGCCGCCTCACCGGCCAGCTTCTCCGCTCCCAGCTCACTGAAGAATCCATCATGCGGTTGGCTACGGGTGGCTTGCACGCGAATTAACCGCCGAGACGCAGAGACGCTGAGACGCAAAGAAAAGACTAAATTCCGACCCGCGCAAATCTGCGTGATCCGCCTTCAACTCCTCTCTTCATCTGCGAGAATCTGTGCCCCATCTGTGGCTAAAAGATTCTTCTCTGTGTCCTCTGTGTCGGAGCCTATTGCATTCTCTGCGTCTCTGCGTCTCCGCGGTGAACCTAATTCCCCGCCGGCCGAATTAACTCCTGCCCGCTGGTTTCCTTCCCAAAATCCCCCGCCATCACTACCACGACCTTCTTCGGATCAAAATACTTCCGCGCCGCCGCCGTCACCTGCTCGGCCGTAAGTCCCTCAATCCTCTTCTCCAGCTCCTCCTGGTATTTCATGGTCCGCCCGCAATAGCTCAGGTCCAAGAGAAGCGACGCCAGCGCCCCATCGGTTGCCCGGCGGACCTTCTGCGCTGACAGATAACCCTGCCGCGCCTTGTCCAGTTCATCCTGCGTGATCCCATCGCGCAGCAGCCGCTCCAATTCCTCGCGGATGGCCTTGTCAACCTTGCCGATGTTCTGCGGGTTGCAGATGGCGGTCATGGTAATGCTCGCGCGCCTGTCGAACGATGAGACGCCCAGCGCCGAGCCGACGCCGTAAGAGAGTCCTTCCTTCTGCCGCACCCGCATCCCCAGCCGCGAAGACAGCGCGCCGCTTCCCAAAATATAATTCCCCATCACCGCCGCCGCATAATCCGGCTCATCATCGCGCAGCGCAAAAATCGCTCCACTGACATAATCAGCATTCGCCTTGTCCGGCGTATTGATCCTGTGCTGCGAACCGGCCAGCCCCTGGGGAACCCCCATCGTGATTCGCGCATACGGCTTGGCCGCTTTCCAGCCTTCCAGCGCATTCTTCAGAATCGGCACCGAACTCCCCGGCTCAAAATCCCCGACAATCGTCAATTCCCCGGCCTGCGAGCCGAGGTAGTCGCGATAAAGTTGCCCCACCTGCTCGTAACTCAGCGCCGTGAGTCGCGCGATCGATTCCTCGACAGTCGGAATATAGCGAACATCGCCTTTACCGTATGGCGCCAATTCCCTCGCCAGCAATCGATTCGCCAGCGTTGCGGGTTCGGTCTTTGACTGTTCGGCCGCCGCCAGTCGCTCGCGCCGCAGAATCTCAAACTGATCCTCCGGCAGCGCCGGCTCACGAAGCACCTGTCGGAAAATCTCCAGCACCGCCGGCAGATTCTCCCGCCGCGTCTCCACCGAAAATGTCAGCGCCCCCAGCGATCCACCCCCGCCCGACGCCCCCCGGCCGCGCCCCCGTCCGCCGCCGCCCGTGCTGATGGTGGCATTGAGCCGATCCAGCTCATCCCGCAACAGCTGATACGACAATTTCTTCGTCCCCCGCAACATCAACTGCGGCAATATCCCCGCGGCCGCCTCAAACCCCTTCAAATTCTCCTCATTCCCATACCGCAGCGTCAGCAAAACCTGCACTTCCTGCCCGCGGGTTTTCTTGGGCAGCAGCGCCACCTTGATCCCTTCCGGCAAATCCATCCGCTGCACCCGCGCCTCGATATTGGCCGGCGTCGCCTCAAACGATTCCCCCGCGGCCATCGCCTCTCGCCCCTTGTAATTCTCCACCAGCCCCTTCACGTCCGGCGTCGTGGGAATGGCGATCCGCTCTGATTTGTCCGTGGGAATAAACACGCCAACCGTGCGATTGTTGCGCTGCAAATATTTCGCCGCCGCCACCTGGACCGCGCTCGCCGTCACCTTCTCGATCCGGTCCCGATGTAAAAAGTACAGCCGCCAATCCCCCTGCGACGCCCAGTTGCTCAGCGCAATCGCCATCGAGCTGGTATCCATCTCCGCCCGCTGCCGCGCCTTGAGAATCTGCTGGCGGGCCCGATTCACTTCCTCATCGCTCACTCCTTTAGCGGCCACTCCTTCAACCGTGCCAATGATGACGTCTCGCACCTCCGCCAGCGTCTTCGGATCGCGCACCTCCGCCTCGATCATCATCAAACCCGGATCGTGCTCCCCGCGTGCGCCCGCAAAAACATCGGTGGCCTTTTTCGTCTCCACCAGCGCCTTATAAAGCCTCCCCGACGGCGACGTGCTCAAAATATTCGCCAAAATCTGCATCGCCGCCGAATCCTCATGCGGCCCGGCCGGCACGTGATACGCCACGCCCACCGCCCCCACATCCCCCACCCGCCGCAGCGTCACCGTTCTCTCCCCATCCTGCTCCGGCTCCTGCGTCCAGGTCACATCAAGCTGCCGCGCCGGCCGCGGAATCGCCCCGAAATATTTCTCCACCAGCTCCAGCGCCCGCTTCTCATCGAATTGCCCCGCCACCACCAGCACCACATTATCCGGCTGATAAAACTTCCGATAAAACGCCTTCAAATTATCAATCGGAACCCGCTCAATATCCGTCCGGTTCCCAATCGTCGGCTTTCCATAGTTATGGAAATCGTACGCGATCGCCTCAATTCGCTTCCCCAGCACCCCGGCCGGCGAATTCTCCGACCGCTCAAACTCATTCCGCACCACCGTCATCTCCGAATCCAGGTCCTCCTTCTTCACAAAGCTATTAATGAGCCGATCCGCCTCCATCCGGATCCCAAACTCCAGATTCTCATCCGTTGCCGGCATCGTCTCGAAATAATTGGTGCGATCCGACGAAGTCGTCCCGTTCCACTGCGCCCCGTGCTCCTGAAGCGCCTTGGGCACGGCCGGATGCGTCGGCGTCCCCTTGAACACCATGTGTTCCAGCAGATGCGCCATCCCCGTCTCCCCATACCCCTCATGCCGCGAGCCGACCAGCACGGTCATGTTCACCGTCACCTTCGCCCGCGAATTGTCCGGATAAAGCAGCAGCCGCAGGCCATTGTCCAGCTGATATTCCGTAATCCCCTCGACCGTCGCCCCCTTTTTGATGGGCGACTTCGCCCCGACCGCCCACGCGCACGCAATCAACACCGCAAACAACCCGACCGTCGTCGCCGTTAGCCTTCTCATCGCTGCCTCCGCGAATTTCCTAATCTTTCTCTTACTCCTGCTCTTACTCCTCTTCCTAATCTTAATCCTACTCTTAATCTTACTCCTCCCGCTCTGTACTGAATTCTACTTCCTCTGATACACCCTCACCCAATCCACCAGCATCCCCGCCGGAAATTCCGTCTTCCCATCCGGATCCCCCGGCCAGGTCCCTCCCACCGCCAGATTCATTATCAAATGAAACCGCTGATCAAACGGCGCTGGAAACTCCGCATCCCGCGTGTGCCACCCCGTCTGCGTCTGATAAATCTTCCCATCCACCGACCAACTGATCTTTCCCTTCTCCCACCCCAATCCAAAGACATGGAAATCATCCGCAAACGTCCCCTTCTCCAATTTCAAACTCGATCCCTTCTCCACCTGCCTCTTCTCGCGATCTCCATAATGCAATGTCCCGTGAACCCGATCCGGTTCATGCCCCACCACCTCCACAATGTCGATCTCCCCGCTGTTCGGCCAATTCCCATACCGATTGTCAGTCGGCATCATCCACACCGCCGGCCAGATTCCCTTCCCCTTCGGCAATTTCGCCCGCACTTCAATCCGCCCATATTTCCAATCCGCCTTCCCTTTGGTGCGAATCTTCCCCGACGTGTAATCCCGCTGCCCATCCGGCCCCCCATGCCGCTCTTTCCGCGCCTCGATCCGCAGCATCCCATCAACCACCCGCACATTCTCCTTCAAATAATATTGCAGCTCCTTATTCCCCCCACCCCGCCCATCGACGATGACCTCCCATTTCGAACCATCGAGCGAATTGCCATCAAACTCATCGCTCCACACCAGCTCCCATTTCGCCTGATCCTCGGCCGTAATTCGCGGCGCGCAGACCAACAGCACCAGCCCGAAACCCAGGGCGATGCGCGTAGCGCTCGCTCTGATCATCGCATCACCTCCCGCTCTTCCCTGCTACCGCGTCTCATCCCCAATCTCGGCCAAAGCCTTCCCGTCTCCCCCATGTACGCACGATACTCTTCGCCAAATTGCTCGATCATCATCCCCTCTTCCCGCGGCGTCCGCAGCAAATAAAGCGGCACAAATGTGATCACCGCCGACCATCCCGCCAGCCAGTTGTTCAGCATCAGCCCCTGCGCCAGGCCGAATAAAAAAATCGACGAATACATCGGATGCCGCATCCTTCGATAAACGCCGTGCCGGATCAGCTCATGATTCTTGCGGATTTCCAGCGTCATCGACCAGTTTTTCCCCAGGTCGGCATGCGACCGCCAAAACAGCCACAGCGCCACAATCATCACCCCCAACCCGCACCACGGAGCCCACCTCGGCAATCGATAATCCGCAAACACCAGCCATGGCGTAAAAACATAAATCACCGGAAGCACCACGTTCCCCAGGAAAACCCAGAACATCAGATTCCGCTCCAGCCGATCAAACCTCCTGACGATCCTTTCATTTCCCCTCGTCCGCCGCTGATAAACCCCGCGAATCCAGCAGTAAATGATGAACCCGACCAGGAAGATGATGTTCCACACCCGCGCCGACATTTGATTTTGTGTCTCTGCGAACCATCACGGCAGCAACTTAAAACTCCCCTTCCATTCAACGCGATACGCCCGCGCGTGCGTCAACAGCACACACTCCAGCTCGATTGTATCTCCGGCCGCAAAAGCGTTCTTCCCCAGCAGATTCGCCGGCAATTCCATGGCGGCCGTGTTCCACGCGCTGGAAACGGCGATGGGGATGCTCTCGACCCGCACCGACGCCGTGCTCACAATCGCCTCTCGTCCTCCGCCGATTCGTGCCCGCACAATTTCCCGCCCGGCGACGCTCACCGTCCACAACGCCCGGTCCTCCTTGGGCGCCCCGCCGCTTCGATAGTATCCGGTCTCAACACACTCCCATGAATGCATCCCGAGATAAATTGCGCTGGGTTTCCAGCAAACGTAAAGGTCGGCCAATGGCGCGTTCGTCACCGGTTTCACAATCCCGCGTTGCCGATCCCAACCGCGCAGCGCTTGCAGGGGCACGAAATCAGCAAACGGATCACCAGTCGCCGGAGGAACCCCCGCCGATGCATCGAGCGGTACTGGCCGGGGTGTGCCCTTAAGCCGCTGCACATCCAGCGACCCCAGCATCCCCGTCAGCTCTTCATACGGCCGATTCTGAATGTCCACCAGCCCAAAGTTGAAATTCTCCCCGTCATACCTGCCATGGGTCGGTTCATCGGCATATTGAAACCAATCAACACCAACGACATACGGAATCGGCGCCAGACTCTCGATCGTATTTCGCGCAGAATCCGCCCGCCTTGCCTGCGTCCTCACCACCGGAAAAGTTCCCTGCGTGTTGCGGTTCCCACTGCGATTCTCGGCCGCCGAAAGATAAATCTCACTGACCAGAATCGGCTTGCCAGTCAATTCATGCAACGTCTCCATCTGGAATCGCGGAAAGCTCCCATCATTCCATGGGGCATTCAAGTTCGTGGATGCGATATCGACGTAACGACCGCAGGCACTAGCGACCTCCGGATAATAAAACGACTGATACCGATCCCCCAGAATCAGCGCCCGCTGGTCATATTTGCGAATGATGTCGTGGCTCAACTGGTAATATCGCTCCGCCAGCATCGCCAGAAACCGCCGCATGACGCGAATTCCACCGCCGCCGGGCCGCAGATAGAGCATTCCCTTCTCTCGCAGCTCATCCCAACTCGAACAGTCTTGCGTTTCAAAATCCGTGGTGAGCTTCTGCCAATCCCGTGAATAAGTCTCCAACAGCAACTCGATCAACCGCTGCCTCTGTCCACTTTTCGCCCCCTGCTCCAGCGTCGATTTCCACAGCGCTGCATTCCACCACCCCATCTCGTTGTCGCTGTAATACCCCAGCAACCGCGGATCATCCCGCACCGGCATAATGTGCTCGCGGGCCACCTCCTCCATCCGCGCCACATTTTTCTCATCCCACATATCCCACCACGGCAGTCCGCTGGTTGAACCCATGTGCAGAACTGGCGTAAACCAAAGCTTCTGCTCCCTCGAACCTCGCAGCGTCCCAAAATCACTCCACCCCCCGGCCGTCGTAAACCCCCACGACCTCAACCTCCCCACCGTCGCCCCCGTCCATTGCCCAGGGTTCACATAGTGTTGCCACGCGGCATAGCTGGGATTTTCCGGGTCATAATTTTCTTTTGAGCTGCCTTGATCGATGCAGCACACGCCCATTGAAAAGAATCTCTGCCCTCCCGGAGAAATGAGCCACCACTGTCCATCCTGCCGAACAACGCCGAATGCCGGCGCCGGGTTTGAACTCGACGGAACTGTCGCAGACGCGCGCGGACCGGCCTGGTGCGGTCGCTGCGCGCAGCCTCCATAGAGTGCAGCCAGCACCATCCCCAGCCCGAGAATCGCCCACACTCTTCGCATGGATTACACCGCCGCAGAGCCCCGCCCCTCACGGCACCCGATTAACCGTCTGATAAATCGTCGTCTTCACCCGCTCACCATCCGCCGATTTAATATCCACATCAATCCTCATCTGCATCACCGGCCGCAAATCCTCAATCTTCAACACCACCGTCTTCCCATCCCCCGACAACACCGCCGCGAGAACATTCACCTCATCCTGTCCCTCCTTACCCGGATCCGAAACACGATAATGCTTCGATCCGTAATTCTCCGTCCACCGATAATTCCACCGCTGCACCCCATACCTCCCCACATCCTCGGCCGTCGCCCGATCCAACTTCTCCGCAAACGTAATCGCGCCGCCCTCCCTCCGCACGTGCATCTCAATCGGCAGCCGCAGCGGCTCGCCCCTATACCGAATGCGATAAAATCCCCCCGGATCAGCGCAATTCGAGCTCCACCCCACCAACCCACACACATAAAGCTCCCCATCCACCGCATTAAATCTCCCCCGCATAATCCCCGTCCCAAACTTTTTCGGCAGCAATTGCACCACTCCCCCCTGAGGCACTCCATCAATCACTTCATGCATCACCAAACTGATAGTCCCCATCCCATACGATGTATGAATAATCTTCCCCTTCAGCGGCCCCCATTTCTCACTGCTCACCCACAAATCCTCCGCCGGCGATCGATCCACCGCCGCCGGCAGCCAGCAAATCGGCGGATCATACCCCTCGCTCGCCTTCCGCGGCGCACCCGCGTGCGACCACAAATTCCCATAAAACCCACCGCGCTGAATCAAATTAATCCGATTCGCCGGCATCCAAAACCCCTCCTGGTCCGTCGTAATCATCTCCCCATTCGGCCCAATCGCGATCCCATTGGGCGCCCGAAACCCATCACACAAAATTTCCGTCCTGCTCCCATCCCTGCTCACTTTTAAAACCGTCCCATGCTGCGGCACCACCCCATCCAGCGCATGCCTCCCCGCCTTCGCATAATAAAAATTCCCCTCCGCATCCCTCTGAAGCCCCATCGCAAACTCATGAAAATGCTCGGTGACCTGATGATCCCCATTGAAGCACTCATAAAAATCCGCCTCCCCATCCCCATTCAGATCATGCAGCCGCACAATCTGATCGCGGCAGCAGACATAAATCTTCTCCTGGCCTGTTTGATTGGGCACAATTTTCACCCCAAGCGGCTGAAACAATCCGCTGGCGATCCGCTGCCAGGTCACCTCTTTCAGCCCCTCGTCTATCCCGCTGACGAGCCAGACGTCGCCATCCCACGTGCAAATCGCGGCCGACTTCCCATCCTTAAAAAAATCAAACCCCCCAAACCTCATCCGCGAATTCCACGGATTATTTTTCGGAAACGGAATCTCCTCGACCAAAAACGCCCCCTCCAACTTCCCCGGCGAGCCCGACAAAGTGATCTTCTGCGGCCACCGCGCCTTCCCACCCCAACACAACTGCATCAAATCCTCCGGCGGTTTTGTTGCCTTCACCGCCGCCGCCATCACCTCCCGCGAACACCTTGAGACCAACACTTTGAACCTTTGGATCACTCCAGCCCCAATGCGCAGCCTCACCGCACCTTTACCGCTCAGATCCCACGCCGCTCCATCCCCCACCACCCCCACACTCAAATCCCCGATCCGCACAATTTCCCCCTCCACCGCCCTCTTCACCCCATTGACCTGCAAAACTTGAAGTTCCGAAGGCTCCAGTGCTGAAAGCACATTCACCGTGCGTACAGAAATCCCCGCCCCATCCCTCTCCTCCCAATCCGGCGAATCCAACACTTTCGCCGCGCCCACCGTATAGCCCAGCACAACCCGCCCACCATTCACATAGCACCCTTTGTACCGTCCCCAATCCTTCGGCAGCGGCCCAAACCCCCGCTCCACCCAATTCGCCGGCAACGGATCATAATCACTGCACTTAAACTTCTTCCTCGGATCCTCAAACTCCCCCTTCCACCCCCACCCCGGCCGAAGCGAATTCCCCCACACCTCATCCCCCAACACCTTCGCCCAAGTCCGGTGCGACCCATCCATCTCAATATTTTTCCAATCAATAAAATCCCCGGTCCACCCCACCGAATATCTCAGCAAATCCTCATCGAATATGACATGACCCTGCCCCCTTTCCCCCACCGCAATCGCAATCGCCTTCTGCGTAATATTCCTCTCCGCCGCCTTCGACTCAATCGTCGCCGTCATCATCGGCCCATAGTCCATCGCCTCCCACGGTTTCTTCGCCACCTCCTCCCCCAACACCCCCCGCGCCGCCGCCGCCCAAAACCAAACCATCCACGCCAGTGCAACCCAATGCCTCATGCCCCAAATCCTATCCACCAACGCCACGAACAAGAAATTGTCCACGGCCGACATTCTTGTCCGCCACGCAACGACGTCCTCGTCGGTTGGTTTTCTCAGCCCCCCGGCCAATGGATATCGAATAGCACCGCCAGGATGATCACCAAAGCCACCCAAAGGTTGCGGCTTACTTCGTGGCCGTGAGTCATCCGTTCCCATTTTGGCGATGCAGGGTCATACGGACACTTGTACCAATGCACCCAGAACCAGATCGGCGGGATCAGGGTCCACCCAGCAACCACCAGCTGATTGAACAACCAGGCAGGAGCCTTCGGCTCCGCCAATAGACTCCCCAAGCCAGACAACAGCTGGCAAGAATTGCTGACAATAGAGCGCTGACTTCGGTAAATCGCTCATAGCGAACAATCTTCGCAATGGAAGCTGGCCGCGCTGAGGGTCTGGTTTCAATCTCCGAATCTGTCATTGGCTGTACTTCCCCGTCTCGACTTTACACTGCCCGCTCCTGATTTTCACTGCTCACTCCCTCTGAATCATTGGAACTTGCTCATTCCTTGGTCATGGGTCCTTGAACATTGGTCATTTCCCCTTGACATACCTAACAAACACCTTATAATATTCCAGTTTCAACAGAAGGGGGGCAACATGACCGATCTCGATCGCGCAATCTTAGACGCCTGGGACCGCATCTGGCCCTGGCTCAAGCAAAATCCTCTCGAACTCCGAAAACGCCTCGCCCGCCGGCGTCGTGCCTGCCTCCAGCACCCCCTCCGCCACCACTGCCTCGCCGTCCGCGCCTCCGACCGCCGCATCACCCCCATGCACTGGGTCATCACCCCCTCCCACGCCATGCGGACCGATCATCCCCTCCATCCCTACGAGCCCATCGAGCACGAAGTCCTCATCCAGACCCACGCCCTCCGAAAATTCTGCCGCCCCGTCAAGATCGACGCCTGGGGCGAGGAAGCCTCCCAAGTCGCCAAAAAACTCGGCCTATCCCGCTCCGGCCTCGACAAATCCCGCCGCGCCTGCCAATTCACCGAACGCAACGTCCCCCATCTCGGCGGCAAACGCGGCAACGTCCCCATCCTCCACAGCCGCCGCCCACTCGACCCCGGCTCCGGCCGATTCTACGCCGCCCCCGACCCCATCTGCGGCCCGCTCTGGCAATTCCTCCCCGACAAGATCCCCGACAACTTCGAGCAACCCCTCATCCGCCGCCCCGTCTTCTACAGGAAGAGCTGTGTACCACGCCCGCGCTCTTCTCCCCTCGCCCCCGCACTCCCGCATTCTGCTTCTTCCCTCGCCCCTGAACCGCCGCTTTCTCCCCTCGCCCCCGAACCGCCGCCTTCTTCCCTCGCCCCTGTACTCAGGGGAGAGGGCAGGGTGAGGGGCTCTTCCATTCCCGGTACGTCGCAAGATCTTCAGGCTGAGGATCCTCTTGTCCCTTGTCCCTCGTCCCCTGTCCCTCGCACTCCCGCCATCCCCCTCTCCAAAGACGACTTCCTCTTCCGCGGCTGGCGCTGGCTCTGCCCCGCCTGCAATAAACTCGTCCGCACCATCTTCTGTCCCCTCCCCGTCCGCAATCTCTGCGACTTCCTCGCCCTCGATCCCGCCCTGATGCCCGCATTCCGAACCGACTCCGACGAACCTCCCAAGCCCCCTCCCACCTTCGCCTGCCGCGCCTGTCACCACATCCAGCATTTCTCCACCGCCCATTCCAACAGTTGGAACCAGCTCATCACCCACCTCACCGCCGGCCTTCTCTACGGCTGCGAGGTCCCGCGCCCCACCTGGTACAAACCCTGCCGCAAAATCACCCGCGTCCGCCATCTCACCCGCCTCGCCCCGCGCCGCCAGCAGGTCCTGCGCCGCCTGCTCAACGGCTGGTCCATCCGCCGCATCGCCCGCGACCTCCAGATGCACCTCAACACCGTCGATCGCCACATCCACATCCTCTGCCAGCAGGAAGATGTCCCCGACCGCCACGCCCTCGTCGCCAAACTCGGCGGCACTTCCCCTCCCCTCAATCAAGTCGAACGCGCCAACAAGCGCCGCTTCCAAATCCAAACCCTCCTGCTCACCGGCCTCTCCCGCCACCAGATCGCCCAGGAACTTCACCTCACCCTCAAATCCGTCAGTCACGACCTCACCGCCATCTACCAACTCCACAACGTCAGCGCCCGCGGCCGCCACCGCGCCCGCCGCGCCCTCTTCAACAAACTCGGCCACCCCTTCCCCCCACCCCCCACCGACCTCCTCCGCCAAAAAATCTTCGCCCTCCGCGAGACTGGAATGACCCAGATGCAAATCGCCAGGCAACTAAACGTTTGCCGACAGGCCATCGGCAATCACTTGAAAGCAATTAGGCAGTCCGAGGAGCCGAATACCATGCCAGCTGTCCCCTGCGCCACAGTGGGCAAGTGAGACTAACCATGCCAGTGCAACCTAAGCAGAAAGCCGGACAGTCCTGCTCATTGATCAGAAAATCTCGCCCCACCGAGCTCCCCAAACGCCCACCGGAGCTCGCTCCGTGGGTCATCCCCCACCCTTCAATTACTCCCCGGATCCGCCGGAAACCCCATCAACTCCGGACTGACATGTGTGGAAGCGGTGCGCAGCGCCTCCACAATCCGCCCAATCCGATGCCGGATATCAATGTCCTCCAGCAACTGCTGCTTCATCGGAATATCTTCCAGCAGATTAAACGCCGCCAAATCCGCAATCGCCTCCGTCGGAATCGGCCCGTCCAGCAACTCCCGAAACTGCCGCGCAATCGGCAGCGCCCCAAACGGCGTGGCCGAGAACAGGTCCGCGTCAGCGGACGTCCCTCCCGCCCCCACATCTTCACACATCGCCTTCGCGCTTCTGGTAAACTACTTCAACTAAACTCAACATGTACACTGTCCCCGCGATCCTCATTCTCGTCGCTATGTGCGGTCTCGCCAGTTTCTTTGTCATCAAGGCACTCCGCCAAGGCATGATTCCAACTTATCCCCAAAAAGATAAACCCTATCGCTTCCAATTCGTCCATAAATCCACCAATCCCGCCCAATATTTGTTTACGATCATCTATGGCACAGTCATCAGCCTGATGAGCTTTACCTGCTTCATCATCCTCCTCTACCGCGCCTTGGTTAAGCATCGATAATCCCCCGTCCCCGTACAACGGGCATCTTCCCCGTTCCCCGTTCCGCCTGTGTTCATCCGTGCCCCATCCGTGGCTGCAATTAATTCGACCCCGGATCCGCCGGAAACCCCATCAACCCCGGATTCACGTGCGTCGCCGCCAGCCTCAGCTCCTCCACAATCCGGCCAATCCGATGCCGGATATCAATGTCCTCCAGCAACTGCTGCTTCATCGGAATATCTTCCAGCAGATTAAACGCCGCCAAATCCGCGATCGCGTCCGTTGGAATCGGCCCATTCAGCAGCTCCCGAAACTGCCGCGCGATCGGCAGCGCCCCAAACGGCGCGGCCGAGAACAGATCGATCATCCGCGACCGCTCGTGCTCCAGGTCGATTTCCAGAATCGGCGCCTCTTCCAGCTCATTCAGCTCGGCCACCCGATACGCCTTCCGCTTCGACTCGCTGATCACCCGCGCCCGCGTCCGCCCCTGGAGCAGAAAATTATACTTCCCATCCGGCAATTGCTCCCAGCTCAAAATCTCCCCCACGCAAACCACCGGCTCGATGGCCGGAAACTGATAGTAATCCTTCTCCCACCCCGCCTTCAGCAGCGCCATCGCGACCAGCCGGTTCCCGGCCAGAACATCCGCCGTCATCGCCTTATACCGGTCTTCAAAAATGTGCAACGGAAGCACCGCGCGCGGAAACAGCACCACATTGGGCAGTGGAAAGAGAGGAACAGCCGAAAGCGAGCCGGTATGGCCGCCCATGGACATATTCTATCTCATCCCGGCTCCCAGCGGCCAATTTCGAGAAAAATAGCGACATTTAGCGGATGGCGAAGCGGGTAGCAAACTTGCCCGCGTAGTTCTTGCACTGCGCCACGCCAGACGTCAGCGGCTCATCCCACGCCTTGGCCTCGATCACCGCCAGCTTGTGATTGCGGTAGACGAGCACTTAATAAGTGCACCGCGCCTTGCTGCGCCGACCGAGCCCCTCCTCCCGCCCCAGCGTAGTCGGGTGCTCGCGTAGGATGCGCGAGCCTTCGACCCCCCCCTGCCCCCCCAGCCGGCCGCTTTGAGGGCCGGGTCGATGTGCTCGACTCTGGTCTCAGCTTCATTCATGACAGCCGAATTGCGTCAGCCGCTCCACCGCGGCGTGAAGCAACTTGTCCGTAAACAATTGCTGCTTACGGGCTGCCGCCGCCTCTCCGCCGGGCCATCTATTCAATGCTTTTCGAATGCCCGCAACCGTCGGCTCGGCCTGCTCGCGCGTCAATAACCAGTCCACCGTTGCGAGTGCCTCCATACCGAGGGGCGATTGGAAGCCGTCGATCAGCCCATCCGTCTTGTTCACTACCTCAACGAATGGCGCGCCCTCGGAGGTTGTAAAGTACGCCGACAGTCTTCCTTGCCATTCACTGTCAAAATTAATGGTATCAAACGGCGAAGCGTCGGCCAATCGTTTCTCGCAACGGAGGTAACTGCCGTCCAAATTGTTGAGCAAATGCGTCAACTTGTGAGCGTATGGCCCGTACTTGTCCGCCGCGAAAGTCAGTCGAAGCGGATCCTTTAAACCACACCGTGCAATCACGCGGCTCAGAACCCACGCGAGCTTTTGCACTTCGAGAATCGAACACTCTAGCCCGAGCATCCCGTAACGGCGGATCATTTCGGCGATTAGTGCCCTTGCGGGTGTCAACTTCTCCACCCCACGCCCCTTGGCTACGTTCTGGTATTTTGCCGTCGGCTCGTAGACGATCACCCTGACGCCCTCAAGTTGGCCGAGCTCGGCCTCGATGAGAGGTCGAACGGCCGCCCAATCCAAACCTCCATTGCCGCTTCCGAGTGGTGGAATCGCAATCGATCGGATTTGTTTCTCCGCGATCACGATGCGGAGATTCTTTAAGCCGTCCGAAATCCAGTGCAACTTTGATGGATGTCTCCAATGCTTTTTGGTTGGAAAGTTGATGATCCATCGCGGGCCGGATAACTCCGCCGATGCCGTCACGAACATCCGGCCGACTGCAATCTCTTTCCGCTTCGATGCCGCCTCATAAGCCTTGAAGTTTTCGGGAAAGCGCTCCTTAAACATCAGCGCGATTCCCTTGCCCATTACGCCCACCGTGTTAACGGTATTCACGACGGCTTCAACGTCCGCGTCGAGCAAGTTGCCTTTAGTGAACTGGATCATGTCAGAAGTACCATCCTTGGATTGCCCTTATCTCCATTCCCAGCCCGCACCGACGCACGTCGCCGTCGAGTTTGGCCTTCGCTGCCTGATCGTAACACACGATCCCCAGAAGTGCACTAACCGGGACATGCCGGTGGGCCAGCGCTTCCGCTTGATACCTGCCGAGCTTCCCGGGGTCTTCCGGGTCACGCTTGAAGTCTCGCCGGCGAAGCAGATCCCAGTCGATTTTGTGTACATCCGCTAGCTTGTCAAAGTAATCCGATTCTTGCATGTAGGCGTGACCGTTTGTAAACACGAACGGCACACCCACTTCGCTTAGCTTGTGCAGGGAAGACACCATAATTGCGATCTCCGCATTCGGCCGCTTGATCACGCCATTGAAGCCTGTCTTGATATTAAGCAGCATCACCGATGCAGGAGTGAAATAGAACGGAACGTAATCGCCCAAGGTGCCGCCAGGCTCGATCGGGACGTCGCGCGTTGTTCGCTTCTCGATCAGTTCGGGCATGCCGATGGGCACGAAGTTTGGGTCGGCCACCTCGCTCGACTTGCAGTGCAGCCCGTGCCGGAGAATCCACGGCACGTTGTCGACGTGGGTGATCCGGAAGATACGGGCGGCATCGGGACCGAGTGTGGCCATCGTCGCGATCCAGATCATAGCGTGCCGGTGAATGCTTGGTGCAGGAGCGACTTCTTCATCGCGTCGAGGGCGGCGAGTTTCTGCTGGTAGAGGGGTTCGAAGCGTTGGCTTTCTACCAACAGCCGATCCAGGGTGTCCGCAATCGCTTGCAGTTTCTTCAAAGGGGGAAGCGCTAGAGACGCCGTGATGATACCGGATGCCGGAAATGGAATGATATCCATTCGTAGCCGCGCCAGGACCCCTTAGTAGACAAGGTCCCACCCCGACGCCCATACACCCCTACGCCCACACTCCCATACGCCATCGCCCCCCGCGCAGGAACTCCCCGCCAAGCTCACTCGCTTCACGTTTCACGTTTCACGTTTCACGCCCGCCCCCGGCGGGGGCCTACTGCCCCTTCAGCTCACGCTCCGCCCGCAGCCAGTTGTCCAGTTCGCTGCCGCCGCTGCCGGAGATGCTGATCTCGTAGGCCCGCTTGGCAATCTGGTCGTGGGAGACGTCCCGCCGGCCGGACTGGGGCGTGGAGATCTTGGGAATCGCGCTGTTGCGGATGGGTGTGCTCGTCCGGGTCGGCTGGGGGGTCGGTTCGGACCTGACTTCATTGCCGATCCGTGGATTCTTGGTCTGTTCAAACTTGGCCATATGAATTTCCTTCCTAAACACCTCGTGGATGCGTTGGTTGTCGGCCGCCATGGCGGCCGGAGTACCTGCTTTAGCACAATGCCGCATCCATCGCAAGTTATTGGACGCCGGCGCACGTTTTATCGGCCAACAACGGCCGCAGCGTGCACAAAAACCCGGACTACCGATCATAGGGCGTCGGATACGGCCAGAACAAACTTTCCAGAACAAACTTTAGGGTCGAAAAAGAAACCCCCTGGCCAGGTTGGCCAGGGGGTTATCGCTTTGAGGGTGCACAACTGCCTGCACCGTGTTGTCAAAACTCAAGCTCAAGTCAGACTGTTCTCATTCGGGGAACTTGGTCTGCTTGTTGACGGCGGTGCCCCAGATGCGGCCGGTGCCGGCGCCAGCGTTGTAGTCAAAGATGAAACCACAGTCGACGGTCGCACCAGCGGCCGCGCTGTCGCCGTCCGTCACGTTGACCAACCCGTTGACCGGGTTGGACGGAGCAGACTGCATGTAGGGACCAAACGCGTTGGCGGCCGCGCTGGCCACTCCATCCGCATCGGTCTTGGTCGTCATCGGATTCCAGTTGGCGACCAGGTTCGGGAGCGCATCCTTGTGCTGGAGCTTATACAGCTCGATCTGGCTGCGCAGCGTCTGAAGCTGGCTCAGCAGCGCGCTCTCACGCGCGTCCTGTGAAGCATTTGTGAACTGTGGGATCACGATGGCCGCAAGAATGCCAAGGATGATCACGACGATCAGAATTTCGACGAGCGTAAAGCCCGTTTTGCGAGTACGTGCAATCATGACAAGAACCTCCAGTAAAAAGAAAGATCACTTTGAAAATCACATTTTTTGCGGTACAGCGCAACCGCGCTGGCCGCTGACTCATCCGATTCACTCGCCGTGGCACTCGGTTGTGCCGGGCACGCTGCCCTCCTTTCGTTCACCCGCAGCGTGGCTATTACTGTCCTCGCTGCCTTCGGGCATTCGCTGCCCACTCCCAGCATCGGCAGGAGTGAGATGGCGGTTGAGTGAGCACGGAGTGACGGGTTCGTCACGAGGGTTTTTTTATCGGACCTTTTGAGTCCATGCGGCCTGCGCACGCACAGACGTTACAGATTGACCCCCGCCGGCGCGGGCTCGTCGGGAACGGCAAAAAAACAACCCCTTGGCCAGGAGGTGGCCAAGGGGTTGATCTATCCGTGGTGCGTAATCAGTGCACCGTTGTGATTCTCAAGCTCAATCAAATCAGACTGTTCTCATTCGGGGAACTTGGTCTGCTTGTTGACGGCGGTGCCCCAGATGCGGCCGGTGCCGGCGCCAGCGTTGTAGTCAAAGATGAAACC
>JBGPEF010000018.1:0-22750 GCA_041482675.1 Tepidisphaeraceae bacterium
AATTATACCCACACAACCGATATCTACACACCTCCACAAACTCATTCAATAAAATAAGCTCTTACTATAAAAAATCGATGACCGGCACATCCTTGACCTTCTTGGCGATGTTGTCCATCGCGCTATAGACGATGCCCTGGGAGACGGTTTTCTTGCCGGACCACATCAGGCAGTTGATGAACTTGGCGACGAGCTTGGAGTTGAAGCGCGCATCCGGCTTCAACATCTCCTCGCTGGAGGTGAACTTCTTAAAGGCCATTGTCTTTCGTTCCGTTTTCTACCCACCGAGGTGGGTTTAATGTTTCTCCCCAACGAGGGGATACTCCGGAGAAATTATTTGATCACTTCGCAGAAGCCCCGAATGTACATCCGGGGTTGCGAGAACCGCGCAGCATGCGCGGAGGCTTTTGTGCGGCTATTTACCCTTCTTGGTTCCATACTTGGATCGCCCGCGCTTGCGCCCATCGACGCCCAGGGCATCGAGTGTGCCGCGGACGATATGGTAGCGAACGCCCGGCAGGTCGCGCACACGGCCGCCGCGCACCAGGACGATCGAGTGTTCCTGAAGGTTGTGCTCTTCGCCCGGAATATAGGCCGTTATTTCCTTGCCGTTGCTGAGCCGCACGCGGGCGATTTTGCGCAGGGCCGAGTTGGGCTTCTTGGGGGTCATGGTCTTGACCTGAAGGCACACGCCGCGTTTCTGCGGAGAGGCCTCGAGGTCCTTGACCTTGTTAATCCGCCCAAGGGCACGGCGGGGTTTCTTGATGAGTTGATTGATCGTTGGCATAGAGCCCCGCATTATAGGGAGGATGAGGGGGGAGGCAAGGGTGTGGCCGGCACCGAATTCGCCGGGGAACACCCAATGGTGTATTATGTATGCAGGAGTCAGCGATGTCATACCAGCTCATTAATCAGGCGGCGCGTGGAACTGTACAGACGTGGGTCAATCGACCTGCGCCGAAGCGGGTGGAGGCAGTGTTTGTAAGAGAATGCCTCTCTCCATCAGCACGCGTTGCGCGACAAAAAGGCGGAGCACGTAAGGGCCGGGCACCGCGAAAGGGACGTTCCGAAAAGTGCCCGTGAATTCTGCCATCCCAACTGTCCCCCAATTGGTAACACGCAAGACGCTGCGTACGACCAATTCTCCATCGGGGGATACGAGCGCCAGATAAACGTCTTCCGTCTCATTCTGTCCGCGCGCGAGACAGACGTAGATCCCAACCTGTGGCATGACGACCGGATACTCAAGCGGCCTGATGGCGTGATAGGTGCCGATGATGCTGCGCTGCGAGGTAAATTCTTCAGTAATGGTGCGTTCGCAGAGCACCAACGCCAAGGCGCGTAATTCGCTGCTGAAACCTCGCTGAGATTCGGCCATGTGTTTTTTTAGCAGGCGGTGCTCTTCATTGGAATTACGGCAGGGGTCCCGCATTCGGGACAGCGATTGGGGGTGGCTCTCATGTCGTAGCCGCAGGTGGGGCATCGATTGGAGGAGAGTCGGCTGGAGCGGCGGAGGCGCTTGATGAGCCAGATCGCAGGGGCGATGGCAAAGAGGAGACTGATGAACCAGTCGGGGATGGTCAATGCCCGGAGGCTCAGCATGCCGGTTGTATCCCAGCGCTTGTATGCGAAGCCAAGGTGGGACCAGACCAGGCCGCCGCTGCTTTCGTGGAGTGGCGGCGACGCGTGCGAAACATGCGTTCCCTCGTCCATGAGTGTGACCGCACTGAACATCAGCGAGGAAAAATGACCGAAACCAATCTGCACGTGGCCGCGATTGGACTCGACACCCCGGATACGGCGGATGAGCGAGCCATCGTCAGGGGAGTAGGCGTTGCGGCCATGGCTAATGCCGTCGGCGATGTAATACGAGCGTGGCCACATAATGAGGGACGTGAGGCACAAGAGCAGCGAGAGAATGAGTGCGGTGTTGCGCAGGCTGCGGAGGAGGCGCTTCACGCGGCAATTGTACTACGGCCGGAAGCGTGGGCTGGAAAAAGACGGCAGGCTGAAGCCCGCACCACAATTCGGGTCAGCAGACGGATTGGCGGCGCTTCTTCGGGCGGGCCTTGGCTTTTTTGATGTAGGCCTCGGCGTCGGGGGTTTTGCAGCCGGTTTGGCCGTGATCCACCTCGACCTTGCCGATGCGGCGGGCGGCCGCGATGGCGTCCTTTTTCAGGGCGGGTTTGTGGGTACCGATGGCGATGAGGGCGCGGTTCATGGCCAGGCGGGCGCGGTTGGGGGAGTCGCGAATGGTCGATTCGATGATATTCAGGTAGCGGCGGGCCTCGACATCCGAGATTTTCTCCGCGGCCAGCAGAACGGAGAGCAGGGTGTAGCCGGTGGTGCGGGGAAAGTCTTCGTCGGATTGGGCCCAGACCTGGAGCTTGTCGCGGGCGAAGCTGGTGCGGGCGACGAGCTGGGCGAGATAGCCGAGCAGGACATCAGCGCTGGCCTGGGCCAGCCACTCGTCGGCCTCGGCCGGGGTGAGCGTGGCGGGGTCGGCGATCATCAGGGCCAGCGTCCGCGGGTCGAGCGCGCCGCTCTTCCAGAGAGACTGGGCCATGTTGTGATCGTTTTTGATCTGCTTCTTGAAAGTGTCCAGGTCCGCGAAGCTGACGCCCCAGACTTCGCCGGTCGCGCCGTGGCGGCGATAGATCTCGGCCGTTTTGGGTTTGCCGCGTTTCTTGAGTTTGATAAGGACATCGGAGGCAATCATGGCGGGGAGTTTAATGGGAATCGCCCGGGACGGGCAAGGAGGAAGGAGTTCCGCATTCGGGACAGCGAGCGGGCGTGGCGCGAAGGTCGTAGCCGCAGGTGGGGCAGCGATGGGCGAGGCGGCGGAGGAAGCGGCGGCGGCGGTGGGCGAGCCAAAGGGTGAGGGGAATCGCGAAGAGGAATGTCAGGAACAGGGTCGGAATCTGGAATCCCCACGTGCCAGGGGTGACGGTGCCACGGTTGCCGGGTTGCCAGCGGATGTATTGGAAGCCCATGCGCTCCCAGACGACGAAATTGTTGATGTCGTACGGATAATAAGCCGGGCGACGCCAGAGCTGGAAACCATCACATTCCCCGCTCACGGGTGGGTTGAGGATGCTGCCAGCGCTGGGGCCAGCGCCGAACACGAGGCGGCCGAGACTCGAGCGGCCGACTGCGGTGGGCCGGATCGGAGAGCCATTGGGGAAGTATCCCTTGGGGCCGAATGTGAACCAATCGACAACGTAATTGGATCGCGCCCAGAGGAAGAGCGTGCTGATAGAGAGGAGAAAGGAAAAGAGGACTGTGCTCGTGCGCAGAATGGAGAGGAGGCGCTTCACGGGGGTATTGTATGCGGAAAAGGGCCCTAATCATGGCCTCTCGCGGAGTATCGGGAGAGGATTTACGCTCACGGGCAAGATGCCCCTGCCACGTTATTTCCTGGCCGTATAGGTCAGATCGTCGATGAAAAAGAGCACGTGATTGCCTTTCGAGGTGTGGCTGAAGAGGCCGAAGTGGGTGAGGGTGGCGGATTGTTTGCGCTTGTCGGCCGGGATGGTGAGGGTTTGGGATTTGTCGTCGAGGGTGAGCGTGATCTGGCCGGAGCCGTCTTGGTTGGGGATGTAATGGAGAGCCCAGTCGTGAGTTTTGGAGTCGGGGCGGATGATGGGGCCGTCGTTTGGGGAGAGTTGTTCGCCTTTGGAGTTGGCGAAGACGGGGATGAAGTAGTGGCCGATGCGGCTGGGGCCTTCGATGTGGATGGAAAGGAGGTTGGCGAAGTCCCCCTTTTGCTTGGCGGCGGCCTCGGTCTTCATGGATTCGGCGTTGAAGAAGCCGAAGGATGCGCCGCCGTCGGAGCCTGCGTGGGTCATGGTGATTTTGCCGGAGGCAAAGATTTCATCGTCGAGGGTGAGTGGGCCGATCTTGTCGGCGTACCAGGTGGGAGTGGCGTCGCGCCAGAGGACGCCGCCGATTTCGCCTTTGGCTTTGCCGCCGGCGATCTGAGTGTTGGCAGAGTAGCCGTAGTCGTGGAACGGGCGGCGGATTCGGTCTTCGTATTCGACCTGGTTGCCGATGGCTTCCCATTTGGGATCGGTGTCGAAGTTTTCGCTCTCGCCGTTGATGACCAGATCGTCGTACCAGGCTTCGATCTGGCCGCCGGTGGTTTGTTGGTTGAGGATGCCGAAGCGGTTGAAGGTTGCTCCATCCTGTTTGTGGCCTTCAGTCAGAGGGAGGAGCCAGGGTTTGCCATCGAGGGTGAAGGTGATCAGGCCTTTGCCATCCGCGCCGTCGGGGTCGTAGTCGAGTTTCCAGTCGTGGCTCGTGCCGTCGCATTTCATCGGCTTGGTCTTGGTTGTCTGGTACGCCTCGCCTTCGAAGCAGCCCGCGCCGCCGGCCAGCCAGTGCTGGGTGCCGTATTCGTAGAGGACCCAGTATTTCATGCCGTTGCCATCGAGGCGGAAGACCATGGAGTTGCTGGCCCGCCAGCCTTTGGAGTTTTGGTTGAAGAAGCCGAAGAGGATGCCGTTGCCGTTGTCGTCCCAGGTGACCGAGAATTTGCCGGAGGCGGAGATTTTGTCGTTGAGGGTTTTGGTTTCGATTACTTTGGCATAGGAGGCGGGTGTTGCCGAACGCTGCGCCCGGCCGCCGATTTCGCCTGGTTTTTGGCCGCCGGCTTTGTTGGAGGTGCGATAGCCGAAATCCTGCCTGGTTTTGGGGGGAGGGTTGGGGATGAGATGGTTGCGGAATTGGTCCCATTGGGGGTCGGTGGAGAAATCGAGGGTTTTGAGGTTTTCTTTGTTGGCGGGGGCGGCGGAGAGGAGAAGCAGAAGAGAGATGGAGAGAAGAGTTGAGCGGGACATGGGGTCTCCTTCACGAAAAGACGTCCGCTGAAGCGGACCCTACAAGATGGACGTGCTGGAAGATGATACCGATGGGGCAGGCATGGGTTGGCGCGTTGTGCCGCATTCGGGGCAGAGGTCGGGGGAGGCGCGGAGGTCGTAGCCGCAGTTTGAACATCGGCCGGGGTTCTGAGGAGTTCGCCATCTGCGCACAAGCCAGAGCGCGGGGAATGCGGCGGTGGCCAGGAACAGAGACCAAATTGGAATCATGACGCTAACGACTTCTTTGAAACCTCCGAAAGCCGCCTGACCTGTTAACGTGCCACGACCAAAATGAAACCACCAGGCGGATGCACCTTTCCATCGTGGGAATTGTCTCCAGGTCAAGTGATCGGGTGGCGTGGCAAATCGCACTCTCTTAGCGTTTGGAACGCGGTGGTACATGTAGATAATTCCACCATGGTAAATGTAGACCATGTGGCAGATTCCCACTCGTGTGTTGCCATTGGTCCTGAAGGTTGAATAGTCAACGCGGTTGAAGGCGCGATAACTCTGGATCCATAAGGCCGCGCTTGCGATGCAGAGGATCAGGGAGAGCAGAGCGGAGCCGTGCGCGAGAATGCTGCGAAGGCGTTTCATGACACTGCTCCGGAAGGAATTGCGCCACATTCGGGGCAGCAATCCGGTGAGGCGCGGAGGTCGTAGCCGCAGGTGGGGCAAAGCCCTTTTTTGCGGCGGCGTTTTTGGAGTGCGGGCAGGGAGAGGTAATGGCGGACGCAGAACCAGATGGGCAATGCGCCGGTATAGATGAGCAGGTGCCAGTGGGGAATAGTTGCCTGCGGATTCCAGCCGGAAGGCAGCCAGAAAGCGCGGCCGGAGCGCCAGGAAAGGCCGAGCCGCAGGTTGGGCGGAACGGCCCATTCTCCGATGCCTTCAATGCCAATGCGGCCATCGTAGGAATGAATGCTGATGATTTCGACGCTGTTATTGGGGTGCGAGAGGCGCCAGGCGACGGCATCGGGAACGAAATAACTACGAACCCAGAGCGCGGCGAAGAAAATGCACATCAGCAGGGAGAGCGCGGTGGCTGTCTTAAAAAGGATTCGGCGGAGGCGGATCATATGGCGGCTCCTTGTGGGGATGCGCCACACTCCGGGCACTTGTCGGGAGAGGCGCGGAGGTCGTAGCCGCAGGTGGGACAGAGGCCGAGTCGGCGGCGATGGTAAGAGCGGAGGTCGGCGCGGAGGCGCAGCAGTGGAAGGAGGGAGAAGACGAGGAGCAGGAACCAATGGGGTACGGCCAGGATTCCTGCTTCGAAGCGCTGGGGGGCGGGGAGCCCGAAGTGGAAACCGAGGCGCTTCCAGAAGGAGTCGTAGGAGATGGAGTCCGGCGGGTAGTGCTGAGTGAAGTAATAAAGGCCTTCGAGAGGATCGCTTCGGATTTGCACTCTTGGGGAGCGGCCGATTTGTACAGTATGCAATGTGGGATAGGTGTTCCAGCGCAAGGCGATGGCGCCGTCGAGAGATTGAAGCGAAATCTCGGCATCGGTATTTTCGGATGGGCGGGGCGAGTGGTGGATCAACTGGTCGGAGATCAGCAGCTTGCTGCGAACCCAATAAATTGTGGTGATGATGCAGAGGAGGAGGGACATCACGCTGGTGGTGGTGAGGAGGATGCGGAAGAGACGCCCCATGAGCGCATTGTACTGGCGGGACACAGCACGGGCATCTGAGTACAGCTGCCCATGCCACCCAAATCTCACTCCCAAAGCACTGGCAGCAAGCTGCCAGTGGCACAGGTGCGTCACGGCAATTGCCAGCGGCGGCGAAGGAGCCATTCGGCTGTGAGCAGCAGGGTGACGAGGGTGGCCTGGACGGGTAGGTCGTATTTGGGCGACCAACTGGGATTGTGGCCGGAGAAGGCGAGTAATGTGCGGAGCGTGTTGGAGAGCGGGATGCTCTCCTGGTGTGGTTGTTGTTGCCTGGGATCGGTGCGAATGAGTTGTTCAATCAGATTTGGGAGCTGTGGGAGCTCGTAGGAGAAGCCCTTGGTTTGTTGGGCGATTTCGGAGAGGAGTTTTGGATTGGCGGCGATTTTTAACAGCTCTTCGGCGGGGGGAATGACGGTGAATTTGAGTTGTTGTTGGCCGAGGGGTTTGCCGTCTTTTGTGGCCGAGAGGTCGATGAGCCAGTCGCCTTGGTCGGGATTGGGGATGGTGACGTCGTAGAAACCGGTGCGCGAGCCGACGGGATTCAACGGAAATTGTTTTGGTTGAGCGGTGCCAGTCGCGGGTTTGAGGGTGAGATTGACCTGCGCGTACTGCGTGGCATCCCCGCGCTGGTCGCGGACCATGGCGCGGACTCTGACGTTTTCGCCGAGTTGGAAGAGGTTTTTGTTGAGCAGGCCGTCGAGGCCGGGGCCGCGCTGGCGGTTGCGGACGTCTTCGCCGGCCAGCCAGCGGGTGAGTTGGCCCCAGAATTTGTTGTAGGGGGAATCCTGGCCGAGGCCGCGGAGGGGAAGATACCAGAGATAAGTCGTGTCGGCCGTAAACGCGGCGGAGCGGCCCTGGCCGTAGCGCTGGGTGGCGAGAATTATCTGGGGCGCTCCGTCGGGGGCGGGGCGGGTGGGATGAATGAGAAGGATGGAAGCGCCTTGTTTTGGTTTTGATACGACGACGTTGCCCCTTAGGGGAGGAAGTGCTGAGTGCTGAGTGCTGGGTGCTGAGTTGGCGGAAGTTTGAGTAGTGGGAGTTGTCGTTGGAGCACGGGAGCCGAACCACTCGGCCAGGCCTTCCATGGCCGGATGAGTTTCGCCCTCCGGCGTGATTTTGGGGACGAAGGGAGTGCGCTCCTGGGGCATGTTGGCGTCGCCGACGAAGACGGGGAGAAGTTTTTCGATCGGAGTATTCTGATAGGACCCGGGGCCGAAGGAGTTTTGCCCTCCGATCATGAGCAGGCCGTGGCCGGTTTCGACGAATTGCTCGATGGCGGCTTGCTGGAAAGCGGTGAGGAAACTGGCGTCGATGTCGCCGAGAATCAGCACGTCGATTTTGCTCCACTGGTCTTTTGTCGCGGGGATTTGCTCGATTTTTTCGCCGCCGATGGAGCCGGCGGCGGTGAAACGGTCCTGGGTGATGCGCAGGAGGCTGGCCACTTCGATATTGGGATCGCGGGAGAGGGCGCGGTTCAACTGCGTATATTCGGGGCGGACGCGGCCTTCGATGTAGAGCACCTTGATTCGCGGATCGAGCGCAAGGCCCTGGAATTCCTGGCGATTGTCCACCGTGCTGCGCTCGCCGGTGATGGGATCGATCCAGATGGCCAGCTTTTGCAGGCCGGATTTTTTGGGCTTGTAGGGGAGATCGATGAGCTGGCCTTCGGGGGTGGGTTGGAGGACGAGGGTTTTGATTGTTGGCGTGCCGAGCGGTTTACCGGCCGCATCGGTCTCGGCCAATTTCACTTCAACCACGCGATTGGCCAGGGCGGTGGATTTCACCGTCACTTTCACTTTGCTCTCGTGATCGACGACGAAATCATCGCCCGCGTCGATGTTGTCGATGGCGATGTTGGCCATCGTCGTGGGCTCGGCCAGTTCCGATCCGACGCGAATGGTGTTGATGGGGATGGAGGTCGCGCGGAGGGCGTCGATCACGTTGGGCGAGGTGTTGTCGATGCCGTCGGAGATGAGGATGACGGCGGGGTCGGTTTTGAGATTGGGATTTTGGCCCAGCGCGTGGGTGATCGATTTGGCGATGTCGGTGGATTTGCCGTCGGCGGGATGGCCCGCAAGTTCATCCGGTTTATTCAGTTCCTGGGAGTCGGTGGAAAAGATGAAGTAGCGCGGGATGAATCGCTCGTTGATGCGCGAGAGCTGGGGGCGAAGCGTTTGCCAGACGGACTGGAGACGGCTGGGGCCGTTTTGAATGTCGGGGAAGGACATGGAGCCGGAGGTGTCGATGATGAAGATGAGGGGCCGCTCCGGTTTCGGATTGATCATCCGGCGGAGGATGGGCTCGAAGAGCATGGGGACCAATAGCGCGAGGGCGAGGATGCGAAGCGTGAGGAGGATGGAGATTTTCTTTCTGGAGAGCTCCAGGTTGAGATAGAGAGCGGCCGAGACGAGGGAGAGGGCGATGAACGTCCAGATCAATCCGACGAGGGGCGAATGAAACGATGGAAGAAGAATTACCGCCGCCGTCCCCCCTGCCGCGATCAACATAAGCAGCATCGAAACCAGCCCGCCGCGGCGTCGCCACGGTTTGGTTAGAAAAGCGTAGAAGAGGAGGACAACCGCGCCGGCGGCGCAGACGAGAATCCACAGGTCCCAGCCGGATTGTCGGAGGATGTCGAGGGACCAGTGCATCGCCGGTTGTTTCTATGCAATAAGCCGGCGGGACGCTACAAGGTAGGCTCGGCTCTGTCGGACATGAACCTGCCATGGAGAATGTCCGGCCGAGCCGGACCTGCGATTAGTTTGGGAGGCATTATGCGCCTTCGCTGCCTGCTGGGTCTGCTCTTAAGCCTGCACTCATGCTCGGTGATCCGCGGCGAGGATCATTTCCTGACCATCGGCGGCGGAGAATCGCCGACCAACAATCAGGTCTCGCTGGAAAAGAACATTCTTTATTTGCAGCGCTTCCTCACCGACAGCGGCCTGGGGTCGATGTCGAATGATATTTATTTTGCCAATGGAAAAGAGCCGGGGAGGGATATTCAGTTTGTGGATCCGACCACGCCGCCGCCGAAGGTGAATCAACTTTTGGCGCAGATTTTTGATAAGGAGGAGGGGCTGGATGCATCCTATCGGGCGCATTCGATTCCCGGCGTGCGCGGGGCAGCCAATCGCGCGTCGATTCAGAAATGGTTTGAAAATGAGGGGGCGAAATTGGCCGGGGGGGATCGGTTGTTTATCTATTACAGCGGGCATGGCGGAGCCGGAAAGCCGGCCAGGAATACGACGTTTGCGCTGTGGGGGGAGGGCGGGATGCCGGTGAAGGAGTTTGTGGGGTTGCTGGATAAATTGGATCCGAAAGTGAAGGTGATTTTGATCATGGTGCAGTGTCATGCGGGGGGATATGCGGATGTGATTTTCAAGGATGGGCAGGAGGGGAAGAACATGAGCAAGGCCGAGCGCTGCGGGTTTTTTGCGACTTCGGCCGATCGCATGGCGGCGGGGTGTACGTCGGATATCGAGGAGGATAATTATCGCGAATACAGCACCTACTTTTGGGCGGCGCTTTACGGCAAGACGCGCACCGGCCAACCGGTGCGCCGGCCGGATTATGATGAGGATGGGCATGTGTCGTTGAGCGAGGCGCATGCGTATGTCCAGATCACGAGCGACACGATCGATATTCCAGTGGCGACGTCGGACATTTTCTTGAGATCGTGCAGCAAGGCGGAGAAGGGGAAGGCGGAGATGGTCAATGCGGAGGAGGATCTCGAGAAGTTGATGGGCCTGGCGTCGGCGGCGCAGAAGGCGGTGATTGAAGGATTGTCCTCGCAACTGAGTTTGACACAGGTTGGGCGGATGGCGGAGACCAAGACGGCGGCCGACAAAATCGACAAGGAGCGCAAGGGACTCGATCCGCAGAAGCGGAAATTGCAGAAGGATCAGGGCCAGTTGCGGGGCCAGATTCAGGGGACGGTGAAGCAGAAATGGCCGGAGTTGAGCAATCCGTGGCATCCGAAGACGCTGGAGATTATGACGCGCGAGGCGGATGATGTGGTGAAGGCCATCGAGGGGCATCCGCGATATAAGCGGTTTGATGAGTTGAGTCATGAGATCGAGGGGATCGATGCGCGCAATCGCGATTTGGAAAGGAAGTGGGTGAAATGTCAGCGGTTGATGCAGACGCTCCAGAGCATCGCGCTGGCGGCCAATTTGGAGAAGGTGGCGACGCCGGAGTTGCAGGAGAAATATAGGGAGATTGTGAAGGAGGAGGGGATGGTGTTGGAGGGGAAATGAATGGGAAGACGTGAAACGTGAAACGTGAAGCGAGTAAATGCAGGGGAGTTCCAGAACGAGGGGGGGAGAATTATTTGTGGAATCGATAGACGTGCACGTCAAAGGGGCCGAACCAGTCGGCGAATTGGCTGTTTTTCGCTTCAACGGTGCGGGGGGATTCATACAACACTTCGGCGGTGGTGAGATTGGCGGGGAGGCCGGTGAATTTCGCCTGGATGGTTGGGCCTTCGCGTTTGCAGGCGAGAATGAAAATGTCGTTGTTCACTTCCCGGACGAGAAATTCCATCCCATCGCCGGTGACTTTGATGGGAAGTTTTGAGTTGGGAGCGGTGAGGGCGGGATAGACCGCGGATTTGTCGCCGATTTCTTCGATGACGGGACGGAGGACGCGGTTCCAGAAATTCCAGTTCCAACCGAGCTTGGCATCCTCCGGCGTGCAGGCCTTGCCGATGTGGCCGCCGAAATAGAGCAGGCCGCGCGAGCCATTGATGATGGCCTGGTAGGTCATGAATCGCTCTTCGGCGAAACTCGGGAGGCGAAGCGTTTTGCCTTCTTTGATCACGCCAGACCAGGCGATTTGCAAAACCATGCAGACGGGTTTTTTGTTTTCGGCCACATCCATCATGAGCTTCGTGTAGTCGCCGACCATGCTCATTTGCTTGTTGGGACGGAGCGAGTGGGTGCCGGGGGGATAGCCGATGGGATAAATGTCAGCGCCGGTGATGTCGAGGGTGACGTTGTAAGGTTTGAGGTCCTCGATCTCGCCGCGCGGGGCGTGGTTCACCCAGAGGGGATGATCGCCATCGAGCTCCTTGATCAATTTGTATGCGGCCACCATCGGCTCAATGGGATGCTTGCCCCACTGCGGCTCATCGATGCCCTTCCAGCAGGCGAGGGCGGGATGGTCCTTGAATTTCGCCAGGATTTTTCGAAGGAGTTCTTCGTTCTTCGGTTTCTTTGAATCGATGCTGGAGGCTTCGCGGAGATTGAACACGACGTACATGCCATTGCGCCCGGCCGCATCCAGCCATTTTTTCTGAAGATCAAATGTCGCCTCATCCCAGTTGGTGGCCATCACGCCGGTGCGGAGAAAAGTGGCCCCGGCATCGTGAAGCTCATCAATCGCATTTTTGCCGGCAGGCGTTTTGCCATCGGGCGGCGGCGGCATGGTGAAGCCGATGGGAAAAACTTTTTTCCCATCGATCACGAAAACCATGTCTTCATTGATGATGCATTTTGCAGCGACCGCGCTCGTCGAAAAGAGGCCAATGAGGATGAGAACCGAAATCAGTCCCCTCATTTTTCATCCTGCTTGATTTCAACCACTTTCCGGCGGCTTTCATTGCCGTTGCGATCGACGGCGGAGAGTGCAACGACCGAAATTTTGCGGGTGACGGTATCCTGGCTCACCTCGAGGTGATTGATGTGGCCCGGGAATACATTCAGCTGCCATTCTCCTCCGCGGCGAATGTAAACCGCCCACAGCCACAGGTCCTCCCCCTTGCCGCGCGATTTCCAGGAGAGATGAGCGCCGCCCCTGCCATCGGGCGTCGCTGTCAACTGCGGCTGGGGCGGTGGATCATTGTCCAGCCAGGGCGAAGCGGGCATCAGGGCATCGAATTTGTATGGCCCTTCGCGCAACAGCGGGGCAACGCCGTTGCCATCGGTCATGAGGGTCTTCATGCTGAAATGCACCGTGCCGCCGGCCTGCGGATAACGCGCCCGCGTGGCCTCGATCTGCTCGACGATCTCCTGGGGCGGCCAGTTCTGCCGTGTATTGCCCACCCGATAGGGCGCGATGCCGGGATAGATATTTCGGCCGAGTTTGTTCTCGCCGATCCACCAATCGAGCAGGCCTTTGTACGGCTGGCTGGTGGCGCTGATGCGCCAATAGAGCTGAGGCGTGTAATAATCGCACCAGCCTTTGTTGAGCCAGAGCCTGGCGTCGGCGTAGAGCGATTCATATTGATTGAAACCCTGCACAACCGGCGGATTGCCCGGCTTCCAGATGCCAAAGGGGCTGATGCCGAATTTCACGTCCTTCTTTTCATCTTTGATGGTCTGGTAAAGTTTTTGGATCAGCTCGTTGATGTTTTGGCGACGCCAGTCCGCGCGGGAGAGTTTGCCGCCGGATTTCCGATAGCGCTGCCAGCTTGGATCATCCGGAAAGTCGACGCCTTTTTCGGGATAAGGATAGAAATAGTCGTCGATGTGGACCCCGTCGATGTCGTAGCGATGGACAACGTCGCGGAACACCTTCAATGTGTGCTCGCGGGCGGCCGGTTCGCCGGGATCGATCCATTGGTATTTGCCGTATTGCTTGACCAGCTCGGGATGCGTTTTGGAAATGTGACTGGGGCTGTCGGTTGTCGCATTGGGATGACGGGCGCGGAACGGATTAAACCACGCGTGTAATTCCAGCCCGCGGTTGTGGGCTTCGGTGATCCACATCTGAAGCGGATCGTAAAACGGCTCGGGAGGCTTGCCTTGCTGGCCCGTGAGATATTCCGACCACGGTTCGAGATCCGATGGATAAAACGCATCACACGACGTTCGGACCTGGAGAATAATCGCGTTGAGCTTCAGCTCTCTGGCGCGCTCGAGGATGACGAGCATCTCCCTCTGTTGTTCATCCACGCTCAGGCCAGGCTTGGAGGGCCAGTCAATGTTGACCACCGTGGCCACCCAGACGCCGCGCATCTCGCGCATGGCCGGCGGCGGTTCGAGGGCAGGATCGCTCCAGGGCTTGCAGCCGGCGGCCGCGATCAATCCCAAAATCACAATCCGCAGGATGGAAAATCGGTGCTTGTTCATGTTGTGCTTCGTTCAGTTGGATCAGGGCCGACGGGAACGGATGACAGGCGATCAACAATAGCGCGATGCTCAGCGCAGCCAGGAACACTCGAATCGAAAGCGGCCGCCGCCGGCCGGACGAATTGTTTCATCAACCGGTCGATGCGGCGATTGGCATCCTTAATCTGTTTCCATGGCACGTTTCCTCGCGCTGTGGCGAGCGTGAGCGCGTCAATCGCCTGATTTTGCAAATCCGGATTTTCGCAGATGGCCAGAAGGTCCAGGCCGGCGCTTGCGCCTTTGACGACCACCTCATCGATCGGGAAATGGTCGGAAATCGCTTTCATTTCCAGCGCGTCGGAAATGATGACGCCATCGAAGCGCATTTTCTGTCGCAGCAGCCCTGTGAGGACGGCGTGGCTGATGGTCGCGGGGTGAGCAGGATCGATCGTCTCAAAAATAATGTGCGCGGTCATGATGGCCGCGACGCCGGCGGAAATGGCTGCTTGAAATGGCGGCAGTTCCACCTTTTCCAGCCGCGACATCGGATGAGCAAGCCTGGGGAGATCGAAATGGCTGTCTTTGGAGGTGTCGCCGTGACCCGGGAAATGCTTCGCACACGCGGCCACGCCCGAAGACTGGAGTCCCTTTAATAATGCGCAGCCCATGCGCGAGACGAGGTCGGGATCGGCCCCGAAGGAGCGGTCGCCGATGACTGGATTGGCCGGATTGCTGTCCACATCCATGACGGGGGCGAGGTCCATGTGGATATTCACCGCCCGGAGCTCGCGGGCCAGCACCTGGCCGATCTGGTGCGCGAGGTTTTCATCATCTGTCGAGCCAATGGTGCGCATGGCGGGAATTGACGTGAACCCGGAGCGGAGCCGCATCACCCGGCCGCCTTCCTGATCGACGGCGATGAGGACGGGCCGCTTCGCGCGATTTTGGATATCGAAGCAGAGTTTGGCGACCTGCTGCGGGGATTCGACGTTACGCGAGAAGAGGACGACAGCGCCAACGCCGCGATCCAGCAGTTTCTCAAGCGATGGAGTAACCTGCCTGCCATCAAAGCCAACGGCGAACATCCTGGCGACAGCCTTCGCGGCAGCTTCCATGCGTCAAGGCTAACGGCATGGTGCAGCGGCGGCAACCCGGCGAAGAAGCCCCGCATGTACATGCGGGGTTCCAAAACGCGCCGACAACGCGCCGGTGCGACAGGTAACCTTCGTTGACAAGAATCACCAGCGGTTCTACGGTTGACTCATGCTCCCCATCACCCGACATGGTCTGCGCGAGATCGTGATCGGGTCCATCATTCTGGCCGTCATCGCGGCCGCCCTGGGATTTGTCCACTGGTCACTGTCCCTGCTGGTCCTCCCGCTGTGGATCTGGCTGCTGGCATTCTTTCGCGATCCCGAGCGGGTTTTGCCGGCCGAGCAACATGCCATGGTCAGCCCGGCCGATGGGACCGTCACCGACATCACCGAGCTGGACCACGTCCCCGAGCTGAATGGCCCGGGCGTGCGGGTGGGGATTTTTCTCTCTGTCTTCAGTGTCCACATCAATCGCGCGCCCTGCGATGGGAAGGTGCTGGCCGTCAACTACAAGAAGGGCAAGTTCATCAACGCCATGAGCCACAACTCTGCCTCGGAACAGAATGAATCGAACACGGTGGTCATTGGCGATGCCCTGGATTCCCGGCCGATCGCGGCGGTGAAACAGATCGTTGGATTGATCGCGCGGCGAATTATCTGCACCGTGCAGCCGGGACAAATGGTCGAGCGCGGCCAGCGCATCGGCATGATCAAATTCGGCAGCCGCACCGAGCTTTACATCGCCAAACATCTCGAGCCGCAAGTGGCCGTGCGAATTGGGCAGGGAGTGAATGGCAAGAAGGATGTGATTGCCAGGGTCAAAGCGCCGATTCACGCCGCGACGACGACAGTGGTTGCGGAACCCGCAACGTCGGGAAACCAGGTCCGGCTCAGCCGGACGCTTTGAACGTCCGGCCGAGCCGGACCTACGGAGTTGGGGATGAAGAAAGATCGCCCCTCCAATCACACACGGGAATCCTGGCGCGAGCATCGCCGCCGCCGCTTTCGGCGCCATGGCAAACGGGCCTACATCCGCTCGGCCTATTCACTGCCAACTCTGGCGACGTTGGGGAACGCAGTGTGCGGGTTTGGGGCGATCTATATCGCCGGCCTCGATCCGGCGACGGCGGGATCGGATGACCTGACCAAATACTTTGCCCTTCACCGATTCACCGCGGCCGCTTATCTGATCTTTCTGGCCATGGTGTTTGATGCGCTGGATGGAAGGCTGGCCCGATTCACCCGGCATACCACCGATTTTGGCGGCCAGCTCGACAGCCTGGCGGATGTCATCAGCTTTGGAGTTGCCCCGCCATTCTTGGCGCTTCAATTATTCAGAGATCAGATCCACAACCTCCCCGTGGCCGCCTCGCGATTGATCTGGGCGATTGGCGCGGTCTATCTGAGCTGCGCGGCGATGCGGCTGGCCCGATTCAACGTCAGCAATGAACACGGCGAGCAGAATCACTTCAGCTTCCTGGGCCTGCCCAGCCCGGGAGCGGCCGGGACGGTGGCGGCCTTTGTCCTGATGCAGCAGGCGATCCAAAACCACAGCAAAGAGATGTCGTCGCTTGCGCCCATTGCCCGGGCCTGCGTGTGGCTGCTGCCGGCCATCGTGCTGATGACGGGCTTGCTGATGGTCAGCGCCATCCGCTATCCGCACCTGGTGAACAAGTATCTGCGTGGCAAGCGATCGCTCGGGCGGGTGCTGATCACGCTGATGGTCCTGCTGACGGTGATCGTGGCCCACAAATATGTCCTGGCGATCGGAACACTGGCCTACAGCCTTTCAGGCGTGGCGACGCTCGCCTACCTCCGCTGGTGGCCAGGGCGGCATCCACCCCCCCCACCGCCCGCGCCTTAGCCTGCCTTGCCAGAAGGACCGGCCTCGACATAATCCGCTTTTAATAACAATGAGCAGCAGCACGCCGATTGTGACGCGATTCGCGCCCTCGCCGACGGGGTATCTTCACGTGGGCGGCGCGCGCACCGCCCTCTTCAATTGGCTGCTGGCCCGCCATCTGGGCGGAACCTATCTCCTGAGAATTGAGGACACGGATCTGGCCCGCAGCACCGAGGAGGCGGTGAATCAGCTCGTGGATGACCTGCGCTGGCTGGGATTGCACTGGGACAATTCCGAGCTGGTTTATCAGTCGAAGCGACTGCCGATTTACAACGCCATCATCGACAAGCTGATTGCCCAGGGACGGGCCTACAAGGCCTATGAGTCAAAGGAGGAGCTGGATGCTGATTGGGAGCGGGCCCAGAAGGCCAAGCGGCAATATAGATACGTGAGAAAGCCAATTACCGATGAGCAAATCCGCAAATACGAGGCCGAAAGCCGGCCGCACGTGGTGCGCTTCGCGATGGAGGCGAAGGATTATCGCTTCAATGACGCGGTATTGGGCCCGGACCAGGGTGTGACCGCCGGCGAAGTGCAGGATTTCATCATCCGCAAAAGTGATGGCATGCCCACCTATCACTTCGCGGTCGTCGTCGATGATGAGCAGATGGCGGTCACGCACGTGCTCCGCGGCCAGGAGCATTTGCTCAATACCGTGAACCACATCGCCCTTCAGGAGGCGCTGGGCTATCGGCGGCCGGTCTACGCGCATCTCCCGATCATCATGAACATGGAGGGAGAAAAGCTGGGCAAACGCGACCGCGACAAAAAGATCCGCCAGCGCGCCCATGAATGGCTGAAGAACAGCAAGACCGATGCCGATGGCCTTGCCGCCGCCGCGGGTCTGCTCCAGCAGGACCTGGCCGCCTGGCTGAAGGTGCCGACGAAACAACTCTCGCCAACGGATCAGGAAAAAGTCATGCGCGTGATCGGCCTGCGCGAGGCCGAGCTGCCGGAAATTCTCGTGCATGACTTTCGCAAGAAGGGGTATCTCCCCGAGGCGCTGCTGAATTTCCTCGCGCTATTGGGCTGGAGTCCCGGCGGAGACCGCGAGCGGATGAGCATGGACGAGATGGTGTCGCTTTTCAGCCTCGACGGAATCGGCAGGAGCAACGCCAAGTTCGACCGGGCCAAGCTGCTGGCATTTAATACCGAGGCCGCCGCGGGTGCATCGCCGGCCCGATTGATTGAGGCGTTCAAGCAATATCTGGAGAGCAACCCCGATTCGCCGCTCAACGAAAAGGATGACGTGACACTCGAGCGAATCCTGACCATGAAGAAGGGCTTCCGCACCTTTCGCGAGGTGGATGAGGCCAGCCGATTTCTATTTTTGCCCGATGAGCAGATCGCCCTCGACGCGCAGGCCGTGGAAAAAGTGCTCAAGAAATCCGGCGGCCAGGGTTTGGCATCCCTGCACGACATCCGCGCCATTCTTCACGCCGTCGAGCCGTGGCAGGCCCATCACATCGAGGAGGCGGTCAAGCAATATTGCGAGCGGAAAGAGCTCGGCCTGGGCAACGTGGCGCAGCCGATCCGGGTAGCAATTTCAGGCACCACGATCAGCCCGCCGATCTTCCAGAGCCTGGAATTCCTCGGCAAAGACCGCACAATTCGGCGGATCGATCGGTGTCTGGAGCTCAATAAAGGTTAGATCATGGAACGTCGCAAGTTTGGCAATACCGGTGTCGAAGTTTCCGCCATTTCCCTGGGCTGCTGGATCTTCGGCGTGGATTGGTGGGGCCACTACACCGACGAAGCCGGCATCCGCCTGATGAAGTTCGCGCAGGATCAGGGCATCACCTTCTTCGACAATGGCGATGCCTATGGAAATGGCCGGGCGGAGACAATGTTCGGCAAATTCCTCAAGACCACGCAGCGCGACAAGGTCGAAATCGGCGGAAAATTCGGCTACGACTTCTACTCCGATCCCGGCGAAGTCGGATCACACAAGGAACGCAAACAGGATTTCTCGCCGCGGTTCCTGCGCTTCGCGCTCGAGCAATCATTGAAGCGCCTGGGGGTTGACCGCATCGACCTCTACATGGCCCACAACATCAAGCTGCCGCAATTCCGCGATGACCTGTTCGCTGAATTGGACAAGGTGAAAGATGAGGGAAAAATCCGCGCCTGGGGCGTCTCCCTCGGCCCGGCCATCGGCTGGCGCGAGGAGGGAATCAAGGCCATGATGGATCACGGCGCCAAGGCCGTGCAAACGGTCTACAACCTCTTCGAGCAGGCCCCCGGCCGCGAATTCTGCGAAGTTGCCCGCGCCTATCAGGCCGGCGTGCTGGCCCGGGTCCACGACAACTCCGGCATCCTCAAAGGCAAAATGAAAATGGACGAAGTGATCGGCGGCAACGATCACCGCAAGTTCCGCGACAACGCCTGGAAGGTCTACGGCCTCAAAAAGCTGGAACTGGTTCGCAAATACGCGGATCGGCATGGGATGACCGTCCATCAACTCGCCTGCAAATGGCTGCTGATGGATCCCGCGCTGACGAGCATTACGGGGACACTGCTCAACGAAGAAGAGATTCGCGAGGCGGCCGAAGCGGTGGACAAACCGAGATTGACAATGGCCGAGATGGTCGAGCTGGTCGACGATTACGCCCGGAATTGGAACCTGGGGAATGAGGCCAATCCATGTGATCTCAAGAGCAGCGTCGATCCGAGCGGCAAGGTGCGTAGTGGGTATGTCCCGCCGCCGGTGTTGATCGCATAAACGGAGAAGCCCCGGATGTACATCCGGGGTTCCGACGCCATGAGCGAGTCGCTGCGTTACGTCGTCCTGCGGCACGAAGGGGCGGATGAGCCGCATTTTGATCTGATGTTTGAAACCAAGGCAGGATCCGATCTGGCCACCTGGCGCGCCAATGAGTGGCCAATCACCGCGGCCACTGAATTCACACCCCTTCGGCCGCACCGGCGCGCCTATTTGCAATATGAAGGACAGATATCAGGAGATCGGGGGCAGGTGCATCGGATTCAAAGTGGGACGCATGCGGTGGAAGAGGATGTGGCCGATTTTCTGGCGGTTCGTTTAGACAACGGGGGGCGAGTGGTGCTGCCGAAGAAACCCTCAAGATGAGCGAGCATCATGGAACAATCGCCGGCCGATTCGCCGCCGCAAACGATTGACTGGTCCGCCATTCCCGACAATGGCGGCGTATTTTTTGGCTGTTACGGCTGAGGCGTTCGTCGCTGCTTTGCGACGCCCGCCCAATACGCGTTGAAGAGGGCCAGAATCTTTTGGAGATATGGTGTCGCGGGGATGCGCTGAACGACAGGGTTCGTGAGTCGACCCACACCTTCCAGCACGTGACGCTGACCTTCGACAGTGACCAACACATTGGGTGCGAAATCAACACAAGCTGCGGAGGGTCGCGTCAGACCGGTGTTGGGGTCTGTGTGGTCGAGCCGCACCTGTGTGGTCGGATCGAGAGGGTGATTTTTAGTGATTGAGCTTATGCACACAAATTGAAAGACAGTTCCGCTGACAATCAGGTCGCGGAGGGCGGCGTTCTGATAGTAGTGATAGAGGCAGATGGCATTGTGCGGCCAGGTGTGACCACCACGCCCGCGCGTGGGCGTCAGATGCTTGGCGTCGAGCCAGACGATATCGCCGGGCTGGATGAGATTCGGGTCCGCCAGGTGGCGCGGTGGTTGACGGTGTGGAATGCCCGGCATGGTCAGGGCCGCTGTCGTTGCTCAAATGCGGCGCGAGCGGCGGCGGCGGAGAGCGGGTTGAAGAGCCGGCCGGCGATTTGCCTGCGATCGCGAATTTCCGCGACGGTAGGTGGGGCGGGGAGTGCGCGTTTGGTTTTTGTCCTGCGCACCTTTGAGGGTTTTTTCAACTTAGCGATAGAATTGGCCATCTACCAGATTATACCAACTCGTTCCGCTTTGGAGTAATGCCCCCCGCGCTGCCGTGTCGGTAATTAGGCGCATAAAAAAGGTGGCGTAGACCTCTCGGCTTCTACGCCACCCAGGGAAGGAGGATCGTGTTGCTTTCGCAACTAGTTATTCTACGTCTGCCAAAACACGCGGTTCGTTCGTTCGAAAAATTCCGGAATTTTTTCTGGACCGCCGTTTTTACCCTGTCTTTGGCCCTCTCCTGCCCAATTTTCGGCCGTTTTTCCCGGACCCGACGATCCGGAACAGGCTAACCTGTTCATCGGCATGTTAGGGGGCCGGTTTAGGCCGGTTCTTGCGATAATTTGCGCTTTTACGCGGTCGTTTTGGGGGGAAAGCCAGCGCCGGGCGGCCGGCTGACGGCCGCCAGTCGGCGGGTGCGAAAGCCAGGGGAAAAAAAAGAAGGGACAGCAATCCACCGCGAATCCTTCGCGGGCGGAATGCCATCCCCGAAGCGCGTTTGCCCTGGGACGCGCGTGTATCGTTATCTGTCCGTGCGACGTCGGCGGGCAAAGAGGGCCAGGCCCACTGCCGCCAGAACCAGCGAAGCCGGTTCAGGAACCGTGTTATTGTCCAGGTGCATGTCGTCGAAGTTCACGCCCGAGGTGGAAGACAGGCCCGAGCCCAGGCGGATGTTGTCATACTGCCGGGCGGTAACGCCGGCGACATTCTTGGCAAAAATGCCATCCACATAGAAATCGATCGTGCCCGCGCCGATCACCGCCTTCAGTTCATGCCAGCCCTGCGACCGGGCCGGCGCCCCCACGGCATCGAGCTTGAAATACGCGCCCGCGCCAGTCCCACCATCCACGCCCAGAACCCGAGCCATATACCGAGGCCCCGCTCCCGAGGCGTTGGTGATGTTGTTATTGATGCCCATGGAGATCAACTGCCCGTTGCTTCCGGGGGCGGTGGTGTCCTGGAGGTTGGCATACTGGCGGTAAACCGTGCCCGGCGATTCATCATAAAACTGATAGCTCCAGGTGACCGGATCGGAAGCGGTGGGCAGCGGAACGTCGGCGAAGATCTGCTGATTGCGATAGGTGGTGTTGACGGTCTGAGTGGGATAATTGACCGACTGAAGCCCACTGACGAACCGAGTCGTATCGAGTGTGCCGCCGGGAGCATTGAGGATGGGCCAGGCCGCTTCGAAGGCGGCTTGGGAGGCGTATTCGAAGTTGTCATTGACGATCACGGCCGCGCTGGCGGCGGGGACGGCCGCGAGGAGTGCCGCGAAGGCCAGAGCGCCCTTCATTTTCAATGTAATCATTCGAGCCTCCGCTGCGCACGGCAAGCCCGTGCGCCAGATGGGGTGACTGTGCACCGAAGACCTACAAGATAAGCCCTTCCAAAGGCAGGATTAGAACCCTCCCGCCTCCAGCCCTTAGTCTTTCGAAATATGTCCGCGCTTTCGAAGTGCGTCAAATAAAAAGCGGGCTGGCGACAGTTTTGTGCAAGAAAGGGTGAATTCAGCAGTGAGAATGGGGAATAGAGAAAGGAGGTTGTCGTGATTTTGCCACTGCGGCGGGACTTGGTAGGGAACTGATGCAGTAAGTTGGCGTCTATGTGCAGGTCAAGCCAATCCGGGAGCACGCATGAACACGATCTCACGCATGGACCCTTCCCTCTCATCAACTGTACGCCCGCTGTGGCAGCGGGTGCTGCCCTTTGGGATTTTTTTGGTATTGGTGGTGTTGGTGGGTTGGGGGATCAAACTGGCCTGGGAGAAGGATGATCCGAAGCTGCCGATTCAACAGCCCGCGATCGCGCAGCCGGGGCCCAAGCCTGCGCCGGAGCCTTATCTGGATTTCACGGCAAAGATGGTGGATGACGAGACGGGAAAGCCGGTGGAGAAATTTGGCTTGCAGGGGGGAGCGAAAACGGATGGGAAGATGACATGGGGGTACTGGATGCAGTCGTCGGGGAACTATCCGGGAGGGAGGTTATCGCATCGGGTCTCGGGGAAGATCGGGGAGCAGCAATACATGAGGATCCTGGCGGATGGGTATCTGCCGGAGCCGGTGCCGGGACTGGTGGTTGGGCAGCCGGCAATTGAGGATATGGTGATCAGGTTGAGCAGGGGTGGGACGATTCGGGGGAAGATTGTGGATCATGAAGGCAAGCCCAGTGCGGGGGCGGCGGTGTATTTGGCCGGGGCGATTCCGGTTTCGTTGCGGGATGGGAAGCCGGAAAATTTTGCGGGGACGAGTTCGAAGACGGATGAGAAAGGCGCCTTTCGACTGAGGGGCGTGCCCAAAGATGCG
>JBGPEF010000019.1:0-22142 GCA_041482675.1 Tepidisphaeraceae bacterium
CCCATATCGGCCGCGGATTATTCAGAGCGTGGCGACGCAGGATCATGATGCGGGCCTGGTGGATCTGCTCTACGACAATGGCGTTCGATTCATCGTGCAGTATCTGAATATCGAGAATGTGGTGATTGCGAGATTGTGATGTGAGGAATGGTTTTGATTTCAGAGGGCATGGCGGAACATGAGCCATGCCCTTTCTATGCTTATACCCAAACAATCGGGCAGGACCGTTCTGTCTATGTCGCAAAGTTTGATCCGCCGCCGGGGTACGACGGGCCAACGGGATGGTTTGGATGTGTCGGCAAAAAAGGTCCGGGTGAAGAGATTACAGTGGAGAGCTTGCAGGAATTGACGCCTGAGAGGTGGCGTCCGCTGCGGATGCTGGAGGCATCGTTCCCACACCTGGGACCGCTTCACCAATACCACATCGTGCCCCATTGGATTTTTCTGGTTCCGGCAGCGCCGCTCCTAATCAGTCGGGCTCTGTCCTGGCGTCGTCGGCACCTTCGCGCCAGGATCGGCATTTGCCGTCACAGCGGGCGCGACGTGCGCGTCACGCCGGCTCGATGCCCAAAATGCGGGAGAGCGGCCAACTGACAGGCCGAGTTCATCCCGAAATGACTCGACGAAGATTAACCCGGGGTGAGCTGGGTCACGATGCGAGCCAGCGCTGTTTCGATTGCAGAGAGCCTTTCCTCCAGACGATTGATTCGAGGCGTGATCTGCTCACGGACAATGCGCCGGAGGTTGAGGCTCGTCGCGATGGTGGAGTGAACCAGCAACTTTGCATCGTGGCCATAATGCTCAAGCTCTTTGTAGCTCTCCTCGATATTCCACCAGATGCCATCCTCATCGATCTTGGAGCGAAAGTTCTTCAGCGTCTTGGGACCCGGCTTTCGCGAAGGCATACCCACCAGCACCGTGCCATCCTTGAGCACAAACGCTTTGAAGTAGACCTTGTCTGGCCGCAATTGCAGCTCCTTGTGTGTGCTCGTCTCCTCTCCTTAATCAGGGCGACACGTTAGCGAAATGACGACGCTAAGGCGCCGTGCAGCGATTATGAACCAATGTGTTGGCGAAACGAGCGCCTATTCCATGCTCAAGTCGTCGATATTCGCCTCATCCAGCGGTTCTTCGACGGCGTTTCGCAGCCACGTCGCGTCGTATCCCGCAGAGGCCAAGCCATCAACCTGGATGCTGATCTTCCCGCCATCCGACTTGTCGGCGAGATTGGCTATCGCATGAAAGGATTTGAAGACCTGGTCACGGTCCGCAGCGAAACTAAGCCGCACGTTGGTTCGCACCGTGGGCTTCGCGCCTGGCGGAGTTGGACCCGGCGGCACAGGACTCGGCTGCGGAGGCATAGGGCCAGGGATGGGCGAAGGTGCCGGCGCGGGCAGGGCATTCGGTGCGATGAGAAAACCGCTGTCCAGGTCCACTTCGTCATCGCTCAATGGTTGGCCATGCGCCACTTTGGTCAAGCTGATTTGATACCTCCCGTCTGCGCCAAGAGCAGGACTGCCTGTGGTGTAGCCGAACATGCCCTCACTCACTCCCCGCGCAATCGCTTTTCGCAACACCGCCGCAGAGCTGATCCGGGGTGGCTCTAAGAATCCGAAAAATGCGTCGCGCACCTCGCTCATACTGACACCCAGGCGTGGCTTCTCCCCGGCCGCGAGGCTGTCGCCAAGCCTAACCCGCTCCACCACCTTGCGCGGATGCAGCGTCCCGTGAATCTTGGGGGTGCCCACGGTGGTCAGCAGTTCCATCACCCGCTCATGCACGCCGGTCGCCTGGAGCGGACGCCCGCCCACCTCGATCTTTTCGAGCTCGATTGCCCCACCACTACCCACACGAGGGAGCCACACGGCAGGATAGAGAATACGGAATGCAGACTCCGCCGCGTGCTCCTCGGTTCTCTTGCGTTCCTTAAGCTGGTCCTCCTGGTCCTTGGTCAAACGGTGCTGCCTTTTCTTGGCGTCCACGCGCTCGATGGCCATCAGATACCGCACGGCCCGCCGTAGCGACTCCATCGGCTTCTTGTCCGGGATGGCCAAGCCCACGCCGTTGCGATACCGACGGGGCGCTTCACCACACTTGGACAGGATCGTCCTGGCCGCGTCCTCCTGCTGCGCGGCCGTCTTGCCCGCAAACTCCATCGGCAGGTATCCCACCAGGAACTGCGGCTCCTTATCCGGTAGTTCCTGCGAAGACTCCGGCCAAATCACGGCATCGTTCCTGCCCGCGAGCCGCTTGCCGAGCATGTCCTTGATCTGGTCGCGCACGGCATCGGCGTCGCGGGCGACCTCCTGCTCGGCGTCCTCCACCAGCTTGGTAACGTTCGGGTCTTTCTTGAAATAGTACCGCACGCCGTCGTAGTGAAGGTAGAGGCAGGCGTTCCGTAAATCCGAAAGGACTGACCTGGCCGTGATCGCATCAAGATCGGGGCCGATGCAGGATGCCAGCAGTTCAGTCTCAGTCACTCCGGGCGGCAACGTCTGGTTTGAGTCGCCACGTTTCAAACCTCCGAACGAATAGGCAAGGATCGCTGTCGCCAGCCGCAGCGCCGGCCGCACATTCGCCATCGCCGGCGTTTCCTTGGCGAGGCGATCGTCGATTTTCTTCGCTCGGCTGTTCGGGCCGACAACGTCGTTTCGTACCACCGGCGAGTATGCCTGATCCGCACCCCCAAGATCCTTTAGCAATGCCGCCAACGTTTCGGCGTCATTGACGGGAATCTCGGCCGGTCCCAGCAGCGGCCTTGCCGCACCGGATTTCTTCAGGCCGTGCAGGCATGCGGCGAGGAATCGGAGGGCGCCGCGGGTCTTCTGGTAGCCATCAACGCTCGTCCAGCGCTCGCTCATCACGTCGATGAGGGCAGGATGGAATGGATAAGCCGCCTGTATCCGACTCCGCAACTGAATGCTCTGTTCTTCCGCATCCTGCTTGGCTGAGGGCGTCTCCGCTGCGGCGCGCCAGAAGCCGCCTACGGCGTCCGCGTATTCCTTGGCTACCTCCCGGGCAAAGCGCTCTTCCGGCTCTACGGCCAGCAGCCGGCGCTTGATCACCCCAAGTACCTCGTCGTCACGCACCGGCTCGCGCACCTGGTCCACTCGGCTCGTCAGCGCGTCAATAGTCTGCAATAACGCGATGCTCCCCATCGCCTGCCGATCACTCCATTGCAGTGAGTACACCATCACCGCGTTCTTCGTACTCACTACCTCCACCGTCAGGTTTTGGAGAAAGTTGAGCGTCTGCCGCTGGAGCGTTGAATCGCCAAGTATCACCGGGCCGGTGGCCTCCAGATACTTCAACACCTCATCCAACAGGATCAGCGCTGGCCGCCCCTGTGCGTGCAACATGGCTTTGATTTCATCGCCCTGCGGCGACACACGCGTCTCATCATGCGTGCGGACGACCTCATACGCCTTGGGTCCAAGCTGCCACGCCAGCCAGCCCCACATGGTGTGGACTTTCTGACCGTTGCCAACATCCTTGTCCCCCGTCGCTGTAAATTTCTCGCCGTCAAACACGGCCACATCGACCGTTCCTGGCTCAGCAAACTTCCTGCAATCGGGCAACTGGTTGAGGCTCTTACGCGATTTGGCGGCGTGCAGCAGCGCCGCCACCTGCGAGTTGGGGAGATGACTACAGCCTCATGTATAAATACGCTTCCGCGCCCAACCGATCAGGACATGGGCAGTGAGGAGTCCAACCCGATGGATAAGAGATGGGCCGATCCGCAGCCCCACCCTCGCCAATTCAACCGCTAGTCTACAGTCGTGACAGGTGGGACGCCATGTGATGGGGCCATCTCCAAAACGTGTCAGAACATCATGGGGAGTCGTCAGTTGCGTCTATCTGGTTCGGCCCATTGATTGAATTCCACGCATCAACCGCCACCCCGCCGGCACGATAGTTTGTTCGCCGTTGATCAACCCCGCGATTTTGCTTCCCGCTCCCGAGTTGCGGCCGAATGTACGATCGTGGGATGAATTCCCCGAAGCTCACCCCAACTCAAACTCCGAAACTGCGATAGCTAATCGTGACGGAGGAATCACTCCATTTCCCTTGCTTCATAGAGCTCATTTTCTCGTTCTGCTGGAGCCAGTCCCAGGGGACGTATGACCGTGTGTAGCAGGTTGTCGAGGTAGGAGACTGTCAGGATCGTGATGATTGTGAAGTTGCCACGGGTCGAATCATAGGGCGGGCGCCCGCAGTTTGACCGCGAACACCTCGACCTGTAAAAGTCCGTGATGCAAATGAGCAGTTATAAGATGACTCCGAATGCGAAGGCCGTTCTTGACACGCTGGCGATAAACAGCGGCATGACGCAGACTGCGCTACTTTCGCGGCTTGTAGATTGGTTTGTTCAGCATGAGTTGCCGATCCAGTACATCGCGCTGCGAATTTTTCCGGAGGAGATTCAGCGGGATGTGGCGGGGCTGCTGTCGAGGGGTCGTCGCGGCAATTTGAGATGATCATCTAGCCACGCCACTCGTACGGCCAACATAGTGAGCCACCACAGAAGCTCCTGTAGCGCATTCCGCGCATTCCAAGCCGCCTGATAGAGCGGATCGGCCGGTGGGAAGCCCAACGACTGCATCGGGTTGCAGAGGAGGCCCATGTACCGGAGGTCGCGCGCCAACCTCTCACGCAGCTTCGACGCCTGGCTGCGGGTGAGTCCGTGGGAATCCATGCCGGCGATGATAGCGGGCACTGGCGCCAGGCGCGGGTAGAGCAAGATTGAGGGTCTGGTTAGCGGCAAACAATCATCGCTGCCCCACAAATCGATTCTGGCGCGTCGGCACCGCCAACGTCTCATAGCACGTCCGAGGTCGAGATCGTCGCTGGCTGAGGCAACAGGGCGGCAAATCCGCCCATTTACCAAAACGGTATATACCGTCTTGCACTCACACCGATACTGTTTTACCGTGAGAAATGCCGCGACGGTTTGCGACGGGATGCGAAAGCTCTCGACGTTCAGAATCGCTCGTAAAAACAGAGCGTTTTCGGATGTTTTGGCCCGCCGCCCAGCCATTTCCTAAACTCAAGGTCGCAGGTTCGATCCCTGCCGCGGGTATTATAAGCGACGCAACGGGCACTTCATCGAATCAGCCAGTGAGATTTGGCCCTCCCCAACCGGGCGGGCGCCTACCGGAGGGAAGGATCATGAAACGCCGCAATTCCAAAAACACTAAATCCCCTCGTCCCTCTTCCATCGAACCCCTCGAATCCCGCTTCCTCCTCGCCAACATCCATTTCGTCGATGCCTACTTCACCGACGCCGATGGCAACCAACTCACCTCCGTCGCCGTCGGCAATCAGCCCTTCCTCCAGGTTGAATTCACCACCGCAAACCTCTCCGCGGCCGCCCACTACGACGTCACCACCGCAAGCGGCGGCCGAACCTTCACCAACACCCTCAACTGGGGCGCAGGCCTCGCTGGCGGTTCCTGGGTCTATCGCGTCGGCCAATACCTCATCCAACCCGGCCAGCAGGTTTTCTCCGTCACCCTCGACGCCGGCCACGATGTCACCGAAACCGATGAGGGCGACAACGGCACCGTCCATTTCTTTTTCGGCGCCCTCTACGCCCCCGGCTTCAGCAAACCCCTCGAAGGCACCATCAACGTCGATTGGTCCATCCTCAACTACAACGACGTTGATGCTGACTATCCCGACGATCAGAGTTTCTCCGGCCCCTGCGAGGATTTCCGCGGCGGACCCTATTGCTACGACGGCCACAACGGCTGGGACATCCTCCCCGCCACCTGGAAGCAGGCCTACCAGGGCATCGACATCCTCGCCGCCGCCCCCGGCACCGTCATCGTCGCAGAAGATGGCCACGACGATCACAACACCGACCCCCTTGGGCAGCCCTCCAACTATGTTGTCATCGATCACGGCGGCGGTTGGACCACCGAATACCACCACATGGCCCGCAACAGCATCACCGTCACCCCCGGCCAGGTCATCACCCAGGCCCAGGTCAACGCCGGATTCAAGCTCGGCCTGATGGGCTCCTCCGGCAATTCCGGCGGTGTCCATCTCCATTGGAGCGTCTACTACAATGGCCACCTCGTCGAGCCCATGGTCGACAAGGCCGACTATTTGAATTATCCGCTCGCCTATTCTGGCGACGCCCCCATGGTCATGGGCACCGGCGTTACCAATTACGATCCCGGCCCCGAAATCTCCGAAGGCCCCAGCGACGCCAGCACCTTTCTCAACATCGCTCCTAACCAGACCGTCTGGTCCTGGGCTGTCCTGGGCGGCATGGATCCGACCGACCAGCTCGGCATCGTCTGGCGTCGTCCCGACAATACGATCTTCTCGAGCCAGGGCCCCTTCACCGGCTACAGTCGAATCCGCTCCGTCGATTCCAACATCATCCTTCCCTTCCTCTCCCAGTCCGGCACCTGGCGCGTCGATTGGACTATCAACGGCGTCACCAAGAAAAGCGCCTTCTTTGATGTTGTCGATCCCCCAGGCGAGGCCCAGGCCCACATCTACCGCGGCAGCGAATACATCGTCGATGGCCGCACCAGCCCCCTCGATTATGGCACCCTGATGTACGCCCAAACCACCGCCCCCCTGATGACCTTCACCGTCAAAAACAGCGGCCAGGTCGATCTCACCACTTCCGGCCTCAATATCCCCGCCGGCTTCTTCCTCGCCGGCGGCAGCTCACTGGCCGCGACCATCCCCGCCGGCGGCCAGGATTCCTTCAGCGTCTTCGCCGACGTCTTCGACCTCGGCCACCACGAAGGCTTCATCTCCTTCCTCACCAACGATCACAGCCCCGGCGAATTGGTCCAGTCCTTCAAGATCGAAGAAGACGTCCTCAGCGCCTCCGACGCCATCAACTCCCTCGTTACCAGCGGCGACGACAACATCTACATCGTCCGCGAAAGCGGCTTTCCCAACGCACAGATCTTCGTCAACAGCGACACCCCCACCTGGGAAGTTCCCATCTCCCAGATCGCCAACCTCTCCATCAACACCCTCGGCGGCAACGACAGTCTCATCGTCGATTTCGTCAACGGCTCGCCGCTGAATGCCACCGGCATGGACTACAACGGCTCCAGCGGAACCGACCAGTTCACCATCTGGGGCTCCGCCAACAACGATGCCATTCTCATCAGCAATCACCAGGGCTGGGTCGGCCTCTCCCACGTCGATTTCACAAGCGCTGAGAATATCCGCGCTGAAGGCCGCGGCGGCGACGACACCATCAACATCGGCAGCGGTAGCGCCCAGGACCTCGATCTGGCGGGCACCAATATCACCGTCACCGGCGGCAATGGCAGCGACGACCTGATCCTCAACGACCAGGACGATCTGGGCAACGACATTTACATCCTGACCTCCACCACTTTCGACAAGACCAGCTTCACCCAGTTGAACTACAGCGGCATGGAGACCCTTACTCTCAACGCCAACGATCTGACCAACCAGATCAACGTCGAATCGCTGCTGCAAACCGTCGACCTGACCATCAATGCCCGCGATGGCGATGACCTCATCGAAATCACCCCCACGTCGGATCAGCTCGAAAGCGTAGATGGCTCGGTGCAAGTCAACGGCGGCGCTGGCTCCGATCTGCTCACTCTTCACGATCAGAACCATACCGCCAACGAAACCTACAACATCAACTCCGCCGCCATCACCTCCACACGCACCGGCCTCACTCCCCCCAGCTTTGGCATTGGCTACGCCACCATCGAAGGCGCCACCATTCTTTCCGGCAGCGGCTCCAGCATCTTCAATATCCAGGGCAGCAACGCTGCCACACCCATCACCATCGACGCCGGCGATGGCGTCGACTCTTTCAATGTCACCCCCATCAGCAAAAACCTCGACGCCATCAACGGCCAATTGCGGTTGACCGGCGGCCCTGGAATCGACTTCCTCACCATCGACGACCACAACTACGGTGTTCCCGGCTTCACGATCAACTCCTTCACCACCACCAGCTTCACCACCTCCCACGCCGCGGCCATCCTTTATCCAGGCGTCGAGCACATCACCTACCACAATGGCGATGATGGCGGCCTCACCACCATCAAAAGCCTTCCCGCATCACTGCTCACCCTGGATCTGCTCGGCCATGACGGCGCGGATTCCTTCCTCGTCGGCGAAGCCGCCACCGGCCTCGCCCCGCTCGGGACCGTCTCCATCTCCATCGACGGCGGCGCTGCCAACGACTCCATCGCCATCCACGACGACTCCAACGCCAACAACGACACCTACACCCTGACCTCCACCACCTTCGACAAAACCGGCTTCGGCACCCTCGGCTACTCGAACGCCGAAAATCTCCAGCTCTATGCCGGCGCCGGCAACAACCTGATCAACGTCCAATCCACCGCCAATCCCACCTCCATCTATGCCAACGCCGGCAGCGATGTGATCAATCTGGCCACCGGCAATCTCAACGCCATCGGCTGGCCCATCACCGTCTCCGGCGATGCCGGCGTCGATAGCATCATCCTCAACGACCAATCCAACTTCGTTGGCGCCACCACCTTCATCACCCCCACGACCGTTGTCCGCAGCCTCTTCGGAAGCCTCACCTATTCCACCGCCGAGCGCCTCATCCTCAATTCCCCCGATGTCGCCGACACCACCAACGTCAACGGCACCGCCCCCAACATGACCGTCACCGTCAACCCCAACGGCGGCACCGACACCGTCAACGTCAACGAAACCGACCCCACCTCCCCCGTCACCATCACCCCATCCACCGGCGACGACACCGTCAACGTCAACACCGACGCCACCGGCTCCGCCGCCGCCCTGTTCCCCGACACCGTCATCCTGGCCATCCTCAGCATCGGCAGCGGCGGCCGCGCTGACCTCGCCGCCGGTGGCGCAGACAAGGTCCTCCGCACCGTCGGCCTCTCCATCACCGGCACCGGCGTCCTCAACATCGCCGACCACGCCGCCGTCGTTCAAGCCACCGCCGCCACCCGCCTCACTAGGCTCGCGGCGGTCCAGAACCTCATCAAATCCGCCCACGATTCCTCCCCCAGCGCCTGGACCGGCCCCGGCCTCACCTCCTCCGCCGCCGCCGCCAACCCCGCCTCCCGCGCTGTCGGCTACATGCTCAACGGCACCGGCGGAACCACCTACGCCACGTTCGATGGCCTCCCCGTTGACCTCAACTCCATCCTCGTCCGCTACACCGTTCTTGGGGACCTCAACCTCGACAAAACCGTCTCCATCTCCGATTTCATCGACCTCTCCTCCAACTTCAATGCCTCCGGCGGCTGGCGCGAAGGTGATTTGAATTTTGATGGTCAGATCACCATCTCCGACTTCATCGACCTCTCCGCCAACTTCAACACGTCCCTACCCACACCCCCCCAAGCGCCCGCATACGCTCCGGCGGCCCAAGAACTCGCAATCATCGAGCCCCTATCTCTTCAAACCCTCCAGGCCGATACCAGCAATCAAGTGCTCAAAACAAAACCTCACCGCGTTATTCCCAAAACGCCGGCACGTCAACGCCCGCATCATCGGATGAAAATGCTCCAGCGATTCCGCTGAAGCCGCCGTCAGCGGGCGGTACGACCCGCGCTGGATTCCGCCCAGAAACTCCATAGCAGCATTTGGAAACGCACGGGCCGTGTGTTAATATCGTGCTGCCCCAGAAGAGGGCTTCATGGGCATCACCGGCTGATTTCACTTCTTTTCGCCGGTCTGGCAATGCTGTTCAAAAGCCAGGAAACAGGGTCGCGCAGTGGGAGTCTATCCCCACAGGGAGAGCAGCAATGTCGCGCAAATCGTGGATGGGCGGGCGCGGATTCTCATCTCATTCCAGGACGTCACGCGGACGAGGTCGTCGCACCCATTCGCCACTTCCCGCGGTGATTCAGCAGCTCGAAGCGCGCTTCATGCTTTCGGTGGTGCCACCGGCCATCGATCCCACCAAGGGTCAAGCCAAGCTGCTCTCGATCGTGGACCGCAAGTCGCTCAAGGGGCTGGGCAATCCGCTGGACAATTTCCCCGTGCCTTATGTAGTTCGCGCTGAATGGTTCGCAAGCCCTTCCGCCGCGCGCCCCCCAGGCTCCGCGCCGCCCGCCCCGTTGACCACGGTCATCAACAGCAAGGCGGGACAAACCACCAAAATCGACGTTGACCAGAATAAAGCGACGGGGCGCGGCGGATTCGATATCCAGGTCGAAGTCAACACCGTTCTCTTTCCTTCACCGCACCTGGCGCTGGATATCACGCGTCTTGGAAGCGCCCCCTTCGTCGAAAATTTCCAGGTGCTCATCGCCTTCCCGTTCAATGCCTTTTATTTCGGCCCCCCAGTCGCTGGACGGCCCAACATCTTCATGGGCTATCGAACCGAAGCTGCCGGCGGCGAGATCGGCGGGCACGCGCCGGCCAGCGAACACATCGAGTTCATCCCCGGCGTTCTCGCCGGGACCGGCCATTTCTACGACGTGCGTCTCACCACCATCGGATCTGACAACCCGCTCCTCTTCCTTCAGGGACATTTCGATGGAACCTTTGCCAGCGGAGCCCTCAATGCCTCCGCCTTTGGTTTGGAGCTTGAAACAACCGCGCACCGCGTGCCGCAGCAGGTCAACATCGGCTTGACCCTGAATGCAGCCCTAATTGGGACGCCCGCCAATGCCACGTTCGGAGTCGATTGGACCGCCAGTGAGCGCGCCGTCGCCGTTTTCAGCTATCTGGAGGCCGAAGACCTTCTGGTGGCCGATACCGATTTCGCCACCAGCCTCACCGTCGATCAGATGCCGCTGCGCGAGACCTTCCAGTTCAAATTTCAGCCCAGCACCGGCGTGACCATTTCTCACCGCGGCCTTTCTCCAATTGACCACGTGATTTTCAAGCATCAGCGGCGCGATGGCCTGCTCGTGAAGGTGCAGGCGGACCAGGTGCCCACCGAAGTTGACATGAACGTCAACCTCTCGCTCACCGGCGACGCCGCCGTCAGCCTCAACGTCAATCAAAACACCATGGACCTGACGATGGAGGCCGTGCAACTGGGCGCTTTTCCCAACACGTCCGCCCTGCTCGGCTTCAATCTCGGCTACGTGCAGTTCAGCGTCACCGATGCCGTCGATCTGACGGCCGGATACATCGCCAAACAACCCATCATCGGTGCGTTGATCGATCTCAACCGCGATAACCAGACCAATAGCGCTGACTCTGGAACCGTCGCCGGCGTCCGCATCATCGCCGGGCTGGCCGATCTCAATGGCGATGGACACATCGATGCCCTCGACACCGGCGTGCTTTTTGGCTTCAACGTCATCGCCGGCAGGTTCGACGTCAACAAGGATGGCATCGCCAACGCCGCCGACAACGGCATCATCTCCGGCATCCTCTCGGCCTTCCCCAAAAATCCGGGCGAATCCATCAAGAGCATGGAGCTCATCGGCGATGACAACGCCCACTTCGAGCCCGATCTGCTCGATCCGAATAATCAGGTGCTCGTCGGCCTCGAATTACCACCCGGCTGGCGCGAGACTCCGCCGCAGCACGTTTTCTCGCTAATCGAGGATGGAAAGCACGGCACCATTGCCGCCCGCATCGTCAACTTCAAGCAGGCCGTCTTCCAGCTCAATGCCACCGATCTGGCCAATGCCTATCACCTCGTAACCGCCGCGCCCGCGCCGCTTCAACTCTTCCTTAAGCTCGGGGAGGGCTCCAATTTCCTCCCTGGACCCAACGATGACATCCAGGCCGTTTGTGATGTCCATGATCTGCCCGCCGGCGAAGTGAAGCTGTTCTTTACTCCGCCCACGGACATCGGCTACGAAGTCAACCCGCCCCAGCCCATCAATTCCATCCATTGCTTCGGCCACATCGCCCTGTCCAACTTCGACATGGCCCTGGGCGGCCTGCCGCCGCTGCTGGCGTTCCATCTCGACCCGGCCAACTCCTTCTCATTGGTTGCCGAGGATGGCTCCGGCGGTCCCGCGAATGTCGACCTGCTCGCCCTGCGTCTATCTGAAACGCAGGTCGCCTTCATCGACGGCCTGGTTGATATCAACACCGACGGCGTCATCGACCTCAACGATGATGGTGTTCTGCTCAGCTTCACCGTCCGCGATGGCCTGCTCGATACCAATGCCGACGGCGCTATCAACGGCGATGATGTCGGCCTCGTCCTTGGTCACACCGTCATCGCTGGACGTGTTGACATCAACAACGATGGCCAGATTACCACCGGCGACGATGCCACCACCTCGCAAACCAGCCCCGGCCTGGCCAACACGGCCGTGCTGCTGGGCAGGCCCCTGCGCGATGTGCGCCTCCGCGTCGATCACATTCCCAGCCTCGATGGCACGTGGGGCAATGTGGTGAATGTGCCGTTTGAAAACGCCAGCAACTTGCCTCCGCCCCGCGAGGGTGATGTGCTGCTCGATACCGCCACCGGTGCATCCGGCGTCGTCCACAAAGACGCTGGCGGCGGTCCCGTGGGGCTCGTTCAGCTGATTCAGGTACGCGACGGCGACTTTGCCGCCGGCTCGACGCTCGATCTGCTCGAGCGGCTCCAGATCGCCAACGCCAGCGCGCCTTTTGCAGTCAATGAGGTGATCGTTGGTGCTATTTCCGGCGCCCACGCCACCATCAGTCGTTTGGACCAACTTGCCAATCGCGCTACGCTGTTCCTGAGCAATCGGGCCGGCTCGTTCGTGCCAGGTGAACCGATCCTGGTCAACAATCTCTCGCGCGGCGTCGCCAATGGAAGCCTGCTCCTCGCTTCCCCCTGGACGGGGAAGGCCGCCGCCGCAGGCAGCACCGATGGCTTTGCCGTCCACGTTGGCACGGCCGCCAACAACGCGTTCGTTGGCGGTGTCCAGTTGGCGCTCTCCACGCAAGTCGGCCTCGCTCCGCTCTCGCCGCCTGCTCCCACTTCAGCGCACTACTTCAACATTCATACCGGCGATGCCAGCGTTCCCAGCCGGCCCGCCGATCAGCTCGCGTTCGGAGTTTTCGGTTCAGATGAAATCGATGTGACCACCAACAACAGCGGCGGTGTCAAAATCCACGTCGCCGCCGATGCTCCGCGGCCTGCCCATCTCGTTCTTCAGCGCGACCTCGCTCCCGATGTGCCCCAGCCCTTCAAAACTTCTCTGGACATCGACAACGTTCCGCAATCGCTCGACCTGAGCGCCAATTTCTCTTCTTCCGTCTTCGACTACCTCGGCAGCTCCGCCATCGATTCCATCCACGCCACCGGCTATCTCGACCTGGCCAATTTTGATGTCCTGATCAGCCACATTCCGCGCGCCCTCTCGTTCCACGTCGATCCCGCCGCCGCTTTCTCCATGGCCGCCGAGGATGCCCCCGGCGCCCCCGCCGTGGTCGACCAAATCGCATTGCGCATCTGGGAAACACAGGTGGCAATCATCGATGGCTTCATTGACATCAACACCGACGGCGTCATCAACACTTCCGATGATGGCTCGCTTCTGAGTTTCTCCGTTATCGACGGCCAACTCGACACAACCGGCGACGGCGCAATCGATGCCGCCGATGTTGGCTCCGTTCTCGGATTCGACGTCATCGCCGGCCGACTCGATGCCAACGGCGACCATGCCATCAGCACTGACGACGACAAATCCCGCAATCAAATCAGCACCGGCCTTCCAGGCACTTCCACATCCCTGCTGGACCGTCCCCTGCGCGACGTGCGCCTGCGCGTCGATCACATTCCCGGCTTTACCGGCGAGTGGGGCAATGTTGTGAATGTCCCCTTCGACAGCGCCACCGGCTCGACGCCGCCGCGGGAAGGCGACATCCTCTTTGACACCGTCCATGGCGCAACCGGAGTCGTCCACGTCAATGCTCCAGGAGGTGCGACCGGCAGTGTTCAGCTCGCGCAGGTCCGCCGTGGCAGTTTCACCAACGGGTCTGTTCTCCATTTGCTCGACAAACTCCAAGTGAGCAACGTCGAAGCGCCTTTCCTGCTCGATGAGGTGATCGTTGGCGCATCCTCCGGCGCGCACGCCACCCTCCGTCGCGTTGATCCCATTCTCAATCGCGCAACCCTCTACCTGAGCGATCGCACGGGCTCCTTCACTCCAGGTGAACTCCTGCTGGTCAATGGCGTCGTTCGCGCCACCGCCGCCGGCAGCGTCTCCGCCGCCTCGCCATGGTCGGCCCACATCTCCGCCGACCCCAGCACCGACGGCACCAGCATCCATCTGGGAACGACCGCCGAGAATGAGTTTGTGACCGGCGCGCAACTGGCTCTCTCCAGCGAAGTCGATCTGGCCCCGATCGCCGATCCGACTGCTACGTCCCCTCACTACATGCGCCTGACCACGCGAACCAGCAACGACCCCAACCGTGCCGCCTCCGCCAAATTCGAAACCGGCGTCTTCGGAATCGACGATGTCGATGTCACCATCAACAGCGCCGGCCTCACCGCCGAATATGACGCCGACTCGAAGCGCGCCGGCCAGATCCTTATCCACCGCGACTTCGCCGCCGATGTTCCCAAGCCAATAAACGTCCAGCTCGATGTTGATCTCGTCCCCCAATCTCTCGTTCTCCATACCAATTTCTCCTCCCAATTCGACTACATCGCCAGCAGCCCCATCGACTCCATCCATTCCTTCGGATTCATCGGCCTGGGCAATTTCGACGTCAACCTCGCCGATCTGCCCAGAGCCATGGCCTTCAACGTCAACCCCGCCGGCTCCTTCACCATGCTCGCCGAAAATGGCCTTGGCGCGCCCGCCACCGTCGGCCAATTGACCCTCCGCCACTGGGAGACCCAGGTCGCCTTCATCAACGGATTTGCCGACATCAACACCGATGGCCTGATCAACACCAATGACGACGGCCCGCTCCTTAACTACACCGTCATCGACGGCGGCATCGACACCAACGGCGACGGCATCGTCAACGCCGACGATGTCGGCCTCTTCCTCGATTTCAACATCATCGGCGGCCGCGTTGACACCAGTCGCGACAACGTCATCAGCGCTGCCGACGATAAGACTCGCGCCCAAATCAGCACCGGCCTTTCCGGCACCTCCGCGCTGCTCGGCCGGGCCCTGCGCGATCTCCGGTTCCGCATCGACGATATCCCAAGCCTCGCCGGATCATGGGGAAGCGTCCTGAGTGTGCCGTTCGACCATGGAGCGACTTTCGCTCGACCCGCCGCGGGAGCAGTGCTCTACGATCACACTACCGGCGCAACCGCCGTCGTCCGCAAAGATGGCCCGAGAAATTCCGAGGGAACGCTCCAGGTTTCGCAATCGCGCAACGGCGAATTTGCGAATAATTCCTCGCTCAGCCTTCTCGATCCCATCACCTTCGCCAATCGCCTCGCCGCATTCGCCATCGACGACGAAGTCGTCGGCGCCATTTCGCTCGCGCACGGCACCGTCCGCCGTCTGGATGAAATCGCCAATCGCGGCACAATCCATCTCAGCAACCGATTGGGCTCGTTCATCAATGGCGAGCCACTGTTGGTCAACGGCGTCGTCCATGCCCTCAGCGCCACTGGCATCCAGGCCGTCAACCCATGGACGGCCTCGGCATCCGCCAATTCCAGCGTCGCCGGCATGGCCGTCGATTTTGGCACCATCGACGCGGATGTCTTCCTTCCGGCCGTGCAGTTTGGTGCATCAACCGAAGTGGAGCTCGATCCACTGCCCGATGCGACGGCCGCTTCCGCTCAATTCCTCCACCTGACCGACGTGGACCACAGCCTCTCAACAGCGCCCGTCCCCGGCCGGATTTCCTTCGGATTCTTTGGCATCGACGATGTCAGTATCTCCACCGCCGGCGGGCTTGAGGCGCATTTCGATCAGGATGCTTCTCGTCCCGCGCAGATCGTGCTCCAGAGCGACTTCGGCAGGAAGTTCTCCGGCAACAAGTCGATCGATCTGGCCGTCAACGTGCTGAATGTTCCCCAGCAGCTCGACCTGACCACCAACCTCGCCTCGCGCCTCGACTATTCCGCCAGCAGCGCCATTGGCTCCATCACCGCCGTCGGCGTTATCGATGAAAAGGATGACGGCATTTTGAATTTCCGCATCATCAATGGCCTGATCGATCTCAATGGCGACAACAGCATCACCGACGACGACAGCGGCTTGATTGGTTCTCAGGCCGTCGTCTCCGGCCAGATCGGCGGCGTCTCCATCGACATCAACGGCGATGGCGTCGTCAATTTCCTGGACGATCATGAGAGCAACGGCACCGAAATTCTCTTTGGCCTGGTCAATCTCCCGGCCGAGATTCATCTCAGAGCCGCGCCCAGTGCAATTCCGGTGAGAGCCGGCCAGCTCGACCTCAACTCCGACAACTCCATCGATGACGACGATCACGGTTTCTTCGGCGGCGTCCCCGTCCTCCATGGCAAGATCGACATCAATGAGGATGGCGTCATCGATGATGCCGACGATGGCACGCTCCTGGGCCGCACAATTATCAATGGTGAAGTCAACCTCAACGATCTGGCCGATGTCGGCCCGGCCGATACCGGCGCGTGGAACGGCGTCGAGGTTCACATGTCCGATCAGATCCAGGATTTTGAGCTCCTCCTGCGCAGCCAGAGCGATGAGCTCGGCGTCCTCGGTGGCGACAGTCGTATCATGCACATCCAGGCCCACAATCTCCCCGCCAATTGGCTGCTGGCCTCCTTCGGGCTCAGCCTGGACTTCAGCGCCACCAGCAACAACGGCTTTATCTTCCAAACTACCAACGCCAGCGGCGATCCTGCTCCCTTCGGAAGCATTTCCGCGCTCATGGCGACCACCCAGGAGGATGCGAAAATCACCGAGCTGCGCCGCGCCTTCCGGCAGACCACATCCGGTCCGGTCGGCGCTGTGCTGGATGGCTCAACGCCATCGCGCATCAACTATTCCGCATATCTCCAGGAAATCAATGCCGCCTACTATCAGGCCGGCGATGCCGACTCCGTTCTTTCCCGCCTGGCCTCACTCTATGCCGATGGCGCAATTCTCGACACCGACAACGACCACGTCGCCCTGCGCCAGGCCGGCGGAACAACCCTCCTCACCGACATCCTGCTTCATGGTTTCCAGAAGATCGAGGGAAGCTGGAAGGTCGTCGATAACCCCATCGACCCCTCGTTCTTTAGAATCATCGACGATGCCCACCTGACCTTTAAGGCCCCGACCGCCGGCGCCCACCCCTTCTATTTCGGCCTGGCCACCAGCGACAACAAGGCCAACGATGATGACGATGGATTTTTCGCCGGCCACGAAGTCATCAACGGCCGCCTCGACGTCAGCGACAATTCCTCCATCAGCGCCGCCGACGTTGGCGTCATCTTTGGCCGCCACGTCATCGATGGCGAGCTGGATATGAACAATGACGGGGTGGTCGATGGAAATGATGACGGCTTCATCCGCGGCATCCGCGTCATCGACGGCCGCCTCGACGTTTCCGAACAGCTCGTGTCGCTCGGCATCGAAAATGTCCCCGACGAAATCACCGCCGATCTGAGCATCGCTGCCCAGCACATCGGGTTCACCGGCAACGCCTCGGCCGGCGATATCGATTTTTACGCCGGCACTGTCACCATCGCTCCCGATGAGACTCAGGCCATCCGCCTGCGCCTCCAGGACACGCCGCGCTTCGTCAACTTCACCTGGGACGCCACTCTTCTCAACGGCGGCTTCAACGTCGACGCCGCAAATGTATTCGAAGCCCTCATCCTGATTCAGGTCCCCGGCCAGGGCACGGACACAATGCGCTTCGTCGGCGGCCTGCACATGGAAGACATCCAGGTCGGCTACAACGTCGATCTTTTCAGCTTCCAACCGGCCGACTTTTTCGATTTCAAAATCGGCAACAGTGTCATCAACGGCCGTATCGACATCAATGACGACCACGAGATCAACAACCAGGATGATGGCAGCATTGATGGCAAGACCATCATCAACGGCTTTGTCGATATGGACGGCGACGGTGATATCACCGGCGCAGACAACGGCACCATCACCCTCTTCCAGTGGATCGGCCTCGTTCCGTTCCTGGAAACGCACGTCGTCATCGGCGGCAGCGTCGATCAGAATAACAACCTCGGCATCGGCGGCGGCGATGACTACGACAACCGCGTTATCCACATCCCCGTCGCCTGGGACCTCTTCCGCGCCACCGCCGGCATCGACAACAACGCCGAAAGCACCGCCATCGAGCCCGATCCCAATAACTCGCCGATCAGCGGTTTCTTCGACATCTACACGCTCAGAAACAATCCCGCCGAGCTCGATCCCAACGTCCATGCCGACACGCCGGCCTCCCATCAGAAGGAATACGTGCCCCTGATCTCCACCGTCCTCGACAATTTCCGGTCACTCAATTACACCGTCGGCCTGACCCTCTCCCCCTTCAGTCCCAACATCGTCTTCCCCCTGAGCGTCGATTCTTCAATCAACCTCTCGCCGGCCTCCACCGCGATCTTCGATTTCTGGGTTCAGGATGTCTTTGGAACCCCCAATCCGTTCGTCATCGATTTCCCCGATGACGTCAATCTTCTCGGTTTCGAGATCGATTTCCCCGACGACATCTCCATCGGCGTGCGTTTCGGCGGCGATTACGCCAACAACAGCCCCCTGCACCTCTTCCCCATCACCATCTTCTCGGCCCCCAATCCCCTCCTCTATGTCCGCATCGAGAATATCGCCGGCATTCAGACGTTGACGGAGATTCTGCTCCACCTCTTCGGCGATCACGAGGATCCATTCCTCTGATGAGCCTGCGGCGGTGGTCGGCACGGAAGGTTGGCTTGCGCTTGAAGTATTTCGGGCCCATTCACCAAAACGAAACGGAAACTGACAAATATCTGAATAATCGTTGACTTTGCGCAAGGGCAGGTTACATGTTATTGGTGTAAAATTAGTATTGCGTTAGCTCGCCAGTGACATCGTCATCTCCAACCGCCGACAGGGCAGCGGCGGGAGGGCGGCATGCGGCCAGGACCTCGACGGCGCCGATGCCCGGGTTGTCCACCGGACTCGCACCGCGCAAACAGAACAGCTCGAATCGCGGCGGTGGCCGAAGTGCTTGAAGAACGGCTGCTGCTGATTTGCAGCAGTGCGGTTATCACCGCCGCACAGAAGGAAACGCTCCTGGCCGGCCTTGGGGGGCTGGCCCAATGGGGCAATACACTCGACCAGTTTGCGGTGGTCGCGCAGATGCTTCCGGTACTGGGGCAGGGACTGGGAGATGCGCTGGATATCGGAGGGATTCTACAGCAGCGGCTCACGCAGCCGATCACCGAATTCTTAAACGCTGTCCCCACGCGATCGACCGATGAACTGGTTTCTCGGTTGCAAAGCCTGGCTTCGTCGGCCAGTGGCCTGAGCATTACTGTCGATACGGGCGTCCTGGGCGGATTGTGCTCGCAGGGGACGGGAACCGAGTTGGCTTTCACGCTTGGTTATCACGCCAGCCGAACCCTCGGCACCGCGCCAGATCCTCCAATCCACCCAAGTCTTGGCCCCAAGGGCAATGCCCTGGGCATCACCTTCGATTCAACCATCACCGCCACGACCGGACTCGATCTTTCCTTTACCTTTGGAATGGATCTGGCGGCGGGGCTCAGTGCGGCCAATGCGTTCTTCGTCCGCGTGAACACTTTTCAGGCCGGCGCCACTGCTGGTGGACCAGCCAGCGGAGGGATGAATCTCGGCTTCTTCGACGCCAGCATGTCCGGCTCGTTCAACCTCAGCGCCAATCTCGCCGTCGGTCTCAACGACGCCGATGGCACCATCACCCTCAATCAACTCCTGACCACGCCGCTGGGTACTCTTCTCACGATTACTCCATCCGGCTCGGCCAGCGCATCCATCAACGTCACCGCCACCGCCAACCCCGGCGTCCTGGCCGGTTTCGTTGGCGCTACTGGCACTCTCAGCATCAGCACGGCCACTCCATTTGACCCGCCCGAGGTGAACTTCAGCGCCAGCCTCGGCGAGGTGAAGAACTTCACCCGTCTCAGCTCGCTTTCCCTGGTTGGAATATTCGACCAGGTTTCCGGATTGCTTGGCGACCTGAGCGCAACCTCGGTCCTGAGCACCGCCGTACACCTCGCCGCCAACACCCGCCTCGGTGATGTGCTCCACCTCAACGAGGTGATCTCCTCCGGCCTGCTCGACCCTCTCCTCAACAACAGCAGCAGCGGTTTCACCTTCGACAGCACGCAGGGCTTTATCACCGCGGCACGAGTTTTTCTGGGCATTCCCGCGATCTCGTCCAACTACAATCCCGCCACCGACGAAGTAAGCTACACCTTCAACCTGCACCGCGATTTCACCCAGCCACAGCCAAATAAACCGTTCGGCGTCTCTTTTGACCTCAGCCCCGTGGGAAGTGTTTCCGCTTCCTCCACGGTAAGCATCAGCGCCGGCGCGGATCTGACCCTTACCCTCGGCGTGAAGCTCACCCCCATCGAAGCGATCCTGACTGCATCGGCCCCAGCGCCCGCAAATGGCCGGCTCGCAGCGGGTGATGCGGTATTCAATCTCATCGCCGGCTCCGGATCATCGCCCGTGCCGGTCACCCTGACCAAGGCCAACACGGACGATAACAACTCCCAGGCGAACCTCGTCGCGGATATCAACACAGCGCTGACGGCCGCGGGCCTGGCGGCGACGGTGCGGGCGGAGCTTGCGGCCAATCAGGCCATCCAACTGATTACCAACGGCAATGGCTACATCGCCGATCTCACCCTCACCGCCGCCTCCGGCAATCCTGTCCTGACCGAGCTGCACTTTGCCAACAACCAGCAGGCCATCGACAGCATCGCCAAACATGCCTTTATCGACGGCGCCTCGATCACGGGAGAAGCAATCGTCACCGCGCCGGATATCGATGCGTCGGCAAAAATGGGTGGACTGCTGGGCATCGACCTCGTCAACGGCTCGGGTTCCGCCAACGTGAAGGCCGTTCTTCATCTCAAAGACCCCCAAACCGGTGGGTCGCGCGTGGCGATCATCGACCTCTTGACCGCAATCGCCAACGGCAATGTCTCCAGCGTCGTCGCCGGACCCGAGATCAGCGGCCAGGTCAATGCCCAGCTTCCCCTTCGTGTCACCGACAATCTGCTGGGCGTCCTCCAGGGCAATCCCAAGCTCACCATCGACTGGCCAAACATCGCCAATCCCGCCGGCCTCTCCCTTCAGTTCACCGACGCCCAACCGCTGCTCAATTTTCAGAACGTCAACGCCGGCACCATCGTCAGCGCGCTCTTCTCGCTGCTGAATTATTTCAAATCGACCAACCCCGACAGCTCGCTGCTCAATCAAAAAATTCCCGTGCTCAACCGCTCACTGAGCGACATGCTGCATTTCATCGATCACCTGGAGACGCGCATCGGGGTCTACGCCCTCGCGTCCGCACAACTGCTTAAGGATCTGGAGACAGCTCTGGAATCCGCCTTTAACCTGAGCCCGTCGCAGTTGACGCTCTCCTTCGCCGACAACAACACCACGTTGCGCGTTGACCTGCATCTGCTCGATCAAAGCTCGATTCAGCTTCCCTTCAATTTCGATCTTGGCGCTTATGGTCTGCCGGTGGGAAATCTCCTGGAATTCAACGGCTCCGGTCAGCTCAATCTCGCCGGGTCCTACGATCTAGGGCTGAGTTTTGGAATTGACCTCTCGAACCCCACCAACCCCCGGCCCTTCCTCTACGACTCCACCTCGCTGCACCTGGATGGCCGTGTTTCCGCCAGCAACATCAACTTTTCCACCGCCCTTGGCCCCCTGGGCGTATTCATCAAAGACGCTTCGGTCAACGTCGATGCCGATGGCAATCCGGCCACCACCACCGACCGCGCCTCGATTGACCTGGGCCTCACCGACAACGACGCCGATCACAAAATCTATCTCAATCAGATCACCGTCAACAATGCTCACGTGCAGGTCCACGGGCAGGCGCGTGCGACAGTTCCCATCTATTTTCCACTTCAGACCGAGCATCTGGGCGACATCGTTTTTGCCGTCACCGACCTGGGCAACATCGCCGCCACCACCACCCTCACCGCCCCCGATTTCACCACCATCTTCAACAATTTCGACTTCCTCAACCACCCCAACGTCCTCCTGGTGGGGCTGGATTTCGCGCTTGCACAACTCCAGAAGGCCATCCAACAGGGCGCTCTCGGC
>JBGPEF010000020.1:0-21935 GCA_041482675.1 Tepidisphaeraceae bacterium
AAAACGCCGAGGCATATTTCACCGCATACGACAGAATTCCCACATCCACCAATCCCGCCGCATCCAATCCGCTTCGCAGCGCCCCCACCGCCCCATCCATCATCCCGCTGGGCGCAACCACCGCCGCGCCCGCCTTGGCGTGATTGATCGCCTGCCGAACCAGCCGCTCCACTGTCTCATCATTCTTCACCGTCGCCTTGTCCTCGCTCAGCGGCCCGCAATGCCCATGATCCGTGTATTCGCAGAAACACAAATCGGTCATCCCCACCATCGGAATCTTCGCGGCCGCGCGCAGCAGCCGGCAAACCACATTGTTCTCATCCAGCGCGGCGTTCCCCATCGCATCCTTGGCCTTGCGATCGATCACGCCAAAAACCAGATAAGATTTGAATCCTTCGTCCGCCCGTACCGTCAGCCATTGGGTCGCCACATCGACCGACATCTGAAAAACCCCCGGCATGGATGGGACTTCGCGCTTCTGCCCCGTCCCCTCGCAGACGAAGAGAGGCAGTATCAGCTCACTGCGATGCAGCCGCACCTGCTGGAGCATTTCCCTCATTTGCGGCCGCAACCGCAGACGACGGGGACGAATGGGTAGGTCCTGAGACATCTTCGATGCATTATAGGTAAAGCGGCGGCCGAAATAGAGTGGCGGGCGGATTACGTGGACGCGGCGTGGTCATCCTTGAAGCGCTTGCCCATGCTCAAGACGGGATCGATGGAGTAGCCGACGCGTTGATAAAAATCGATCACCTGCTGGTTGGTGTCGCGGACTTGCAGATTAATTTTGCGGCAGCCCATGTCGCGCAGCAGGCGCTCGGCGTCGGTGATGATTTGCCGCGCGTGGCCGCGGCGCTGGTGGGCGGGATCGACGGCGACGAGGTAGAGCCAGCCGCGATGGCCGTCATAACCGGCCATGACGCTGGCGATGATTTCATCTTCGATCAGGCCGACGAGGAAGAGGCCGTCGTTTTGCTTTATTTTGTGCTGGATGTCTTGGTGAGGGTCGTTCCAGGGGCGCAGGAGGTCGCACTTGCGCCACAATTCGATCACGGCGGGTTCATCGGGAGGCTCGAATACGCGGATGTGCATCATGGCGGGTGGGATTATGCAGGTTTTTTAGAGCGCTGCGAGCACTTCCCGGGCGGCGCGCTGGCCGCTGGCGAGTGCGCCGGCGACGGTGCTGGCCTGGCCGGAGGTGTCGGTGGCTTCGCCGGCGAAGAAGAGGGTTTTGTCGATGGGTTTGGCCAATCTCGCGCGGGCGAGGGCTGCGCCAACGGTGTCATAGCTGTAAGCGCCGCGCGAGAAGGGGTCGGAGAGCGAGTCGTGGACGTGAGCGATGATTACGGCTGGCTGTCTCAAGCAGAGCGATCCCCATCATTTCTTGTCGAACCTGGCCAACTCCTGCCGCATCCAACTGGGCCGGTTCGTTGTCACCGACTGCGCCCCCCAGTCCAAATATCTTTTGGCCACGGCCGGATCGTCCACCGTCCACACGTGGAGTTCCAGCCCAGCGCTGCGGATCTTCGTGCATGCCACCTTGTCGAGCGGCTCCTCGGTCTTCAGATCCAATCCGTCAGCGCCGATGCGCTTTGCCGTTGCGATCCACTCATCGACGTTGGGCTCTGACAGAAACTGCCCCTGCTTGTCCTTCTTGTGATTCGCCAGCAAGTAATGGTTGTAGTTTGGCAACGCGCGCTTGGAGGCCGCCAGCGCATCGGCGTGAAAACTGATCACTATGATCTGGTCCGGCCCCTTACTTGAAGCTTTCACGATCTCAATGAAAGCGGGGACAACGTCTATGTCGCTCTTGATCTCCGTGAAGCAGGCCGTTTGCGGCGGCATCGCATCGTAGAGCGCCTTGAGCGTGGGACAGACCTGACCCGTCCATTCTGCCCCCTTCCACGCGCCGACATCGACCTTCTGAATGTCTTCCAGCGTCGAGTCCTTAATCACCAACTTCGTCTTATTTCCGCTCGTGCGATAGGTGTCGGCGTCGTGGCAGATCACCACGTGCCCATCTTTGGTCAGTTGGATGTCCGTTTCGATAACCTTCTCCCCATTCTTCCACGCCAGCGCGAACGCCGCCATCGTGTTCTCGGCCGCAAGGTACGACTCCCCCCGATGCCCCGGCAAGCGGGCCTTCGCATACTCTGCCCCAACCGGATGACTGCATCCCAATAGCATTCCCAACGACAGCGCTGCGACCATCTTCAGCATACGCTGAAGTATATCCGCAGAACCCAGAAAACCCCTCGATACAAAATCGAAGGGAGTTCTTCGGCGACACTTCGCCCAAGTCGATGCTCCACATCGCGCCCCATCAATTCGGTAGTGATCATTCCACCCGATTCTCAATCGATATGGTCTAACGCTGCCAACGCGCATTGATAATCGGCCGGGGTGTCCACGTCGCGTTCACCGCCGGCGAAGGGCACTCGCGTGACCCGGGTCGCGTCGAGCGCGATCAACTGTTTGGCCCCGCCTTCAGGCATAAGCGACAAAAGTTCTTCGAACAACTCCCGTGCAAACAGCGCGGGCGTGCCGACAGTTCCCGCGTATTCTGCGGCGGCGATCGGTCGGGCCGTTCTCTCATGAGCCTCCACGAGCGCGTGAAGCACACTCCTTGAAAGCAGCGGCTGGTCCGCTGTCATGATGATGGCGCCGCGAAGATGCGTGCCGTCAGGCTGATGAAGGAGGGCCGAAATGCCCGTGCGAATCGACGTGCCGATTCCTTCGTGCCAGCGATCGTTTACCGCCGCATGCACGGGAAAATCGGCGATCTGGGCGCGCATTCGCTCGGCGTTAGCGCCAAGCACCACCACGACCGGGCCGATGGCTGCCGCCACGGCCGTTTGAACTGCATGCCCGACCAGCGTCTTTCCGCCAAGCGGAAGCAATTGCTTGGGACCCAATTCGCCCATGCGTGTCGAGGCGCCGGCGGCGAGGACGACGAGGCCGACCAATGGTTCTGAAATATCGTGGATCGGTCCGTCCTTTTCCCGCAACATCGATCCCGGCCGGCCCGCCCGAGCGGCAACGACCTCTGAGATGATGGAGACGGCGATTTCCTGAGGCGTCTCAGCGCCCACGTCCAAGCCGATCGGGGCATACAGTCGCGCCGACTGCTGCGGCGATAATGGCGCGCCTGTCTGTTCCCTCAAATCGGCCAGTAGCCGGTCACGACGGCGAGCCGGACCCAGCACGCCGACAAACCATGCGCTGCGGCGCATGGCGAAATCGAGGTAGGCGAGGTCGTCCTGGTAATCGTGGCTCATGATGACGGCTGCCGTTTTGGCGTCGATCGAGAGGGAATGACGCAGGTCATCCGGATCGACAACGAGCACCTCTTTGGCGCGCGGGAAACGCGACGGAACGGCGCGAGATGCCTTGCGATCGACCACCGTTACATTCCAACCCAAAGACGCCGCTGCCTCCACGACTGGCACAGCATCCCAGCCAGCGCCGAAGATGACAATCCGCGGCGCTGGCTCAATGTATTCATGCAGCACTTCGATCCGCGCCCCGTTCACCACGTAGGCAGCCCAGTGCGTGCGCCCGGACGCCAGGCATCGCCGCGCGCCCGCAGCGATCATTTCGACGGTCTCCGTCGTCGTGATTTCGGCGGCGCGCGACCCTGCCTTATCGGTGAGCACCTTCGAGCCCACACCCATTCCACCTCCTTCCTCTGCGCGGAACACGGTGGAGACGACTGCGCTTTTTCCCGCGGTTAAACAATCGCGGGCGAATTCGACGAACACGTCACCGGGTGACAACCGCTCGACGAGAATCTCGACGATTCCATTGCAACCCAGCCCAAGGTCCCAGGTCCCCTCTTCGTCGGCAGTTGAATCGTAGCGAAGCAGCGCGGCCGAGGCTTCGGCGGTCAGAGCCCAGGCTTTGCGGGCGACATCGCCTTCGAGACAGCCCCCACTGATCATTCCCGTGCGCCGCGTGCCGCCGGGGGCGACGAGCATGCGCGCGCCGGGACGGCGATAGGCGGAGCCGCAGACGCGTACCACCGTTGCCACGGCCGCAGGTTGGCCCTGCTTCCAGAGTTGCTGTACGCCCGCGAGCACTTCTTCAAATTCGGTCATGATCATCACCCGCGACGGTTACTGAGTCGTGACGCGCTTCATACCAGCAAATTCTCGATCTTCACCGGCAGCTCGCGCACGCGAACGCCGGTTGCATGGTGCACCGCCGCGGTGATGGCGGCGGCAACGCCTGCGAGGCCGATCTCGCCGATGCCGCGTGCGCCAAGCTCGTTGATTTCTTTGTCGGGGAAGTCCACAAAATGCACGTCAATCGGCGGCGCGTCGGCATTCACGGCCACCATGTAGTCGGCCAGATTGCCAGGGCAATCGCATGTGGCCTTTTCCCGCCGATGACAGGAGAACAGCAGCATTCATCGTCGAAGAAAACCCTCACCCCGACCCTCTCCCGGAGTAGTGAGGAGAGGGAGTAAGAGGGTCACATGCGATTGCCCTGGCCAGATTGCTGTTGATCGGAGCGCCGTTCTGCGGGTCGTAAGACGTATGCTCCAGCAGCGCCATGCCGACTCCCATCACAACCGCGCCTTCGATCTGGTTGCGGCCGGCCAGCGGGTTGAGAATTCGGCCCGCATCGATGACGGTCACAACGCGGCTGACGCGAAGGCAGGCAATTTCGGGCTGCCACGTGACCTCGATGAAGTGACATCCGAACGAGTGCGTCGAGAACTTCGGCTTTGGATTGCCGAACGTCGCTTCGGACTTGCCGTTGCCCGTAACGAGGCGAATGTTGGCGCGCCGGAGCAAATCCGCAAACGGCACCCCCCCACCGGCGCCGTCAGCTTTCACAAAGACCTTGCCACCCTCGAATGCCAGATCGTCGGGCTTGCGATTCGCGAACGGCGACCCCGGCGTCATCGCCGCGATCATCAGCAGCGATGCGATCGCATTGTCGGCCGCTGCAAAAACGGCCGGCACCATCGACCCGGTCACCATCGAACCGCCCGAGACCGGGCCTTCGGGAAGGGATGTATCGCCGAGGACCACTTCGATTTTGTCGAGCGGGACGCCGGTTTTCTGCGAGGTAAGTTGTGCGAGGATCGTGTACGTACCGGTGCCGATGTCCTGTGTGCCGGAGGCGACGCGGGCTGTGCCGTCGTCTCGGAGCGGAACGCTGGCCTCGGCGGGGAAGCGTGCGGCGATCCACGCAGCGCCGGCCATGCCCCAGCCGAGGATCAGGCCGTCGCGCTTCATTGAACCGATCTCGGGCGTGCGCTTGGCCCAGCCGAACTTCTCCGCGCCGAGCTGGAAGCACTCGAGCAAAGGGCGAGAGGAGAACGGAATGCCCAATGACTCGTCGATTTTCGGCTCGTTGAGGATGCGGAGCTGGACGGGGTCGATCTTGAGCTGGTCGGCCAGCTCGTTCATGGCCGACTCCGTCGCGTAGAGCCCGGGAACGGCGCCGGGGCCGCGCATGGGGGTCGGTGAGCCGACATTGCGTTTGGCGCGGCCGAAAGTCACGCGCAGGTTGGGCACGCTGTATTGAAACGGCGTCGCCTCGCCGCAGTCTTCGTGATAATGATCGAGGATTGCCTTGTGGTTGACATAGTCGTGCTGGAGCGAGACCAGCTTCCCGTCGGCGGTGGCGCCCAGCCGCACGCGCTGCTGCGTGCGCGGGCGATGGCCGACCGTCTGAAACATCATCTTGCGGCTAAGCACGAGCTTGACCGGCTTGCCGAGTTGCCGCGCCGCCGCCGCAGCAAGGGGGCAATGCGTCCACGGCCACAACTTGCCTCCAAAACCCGAGCCCAGAAACTTCGTGATGACGCGGACGTTCTCTCTCGGCAAGCCGAACATCTGCGCGAGGATGCCCTGGAGGTTGAACACCCCCTGCGATGCCTCGTACAGCGTCAAGGTTGAGCCATCCCAGACCGCGGTCGTCGCATGCAGCTCGATGGGGTTGTGCGTATGGACCGGCGTGACATAGGTTTGATCGAGCTTGACCGGCGCGTTTGCGAAAGCGCCCTCGGCGTCCCCACGCTCGCTTTGCAGGCGGTTGGCCGGGGCGAACTGGGTGGCCACCACCTGGGGCTCGTCGTCGGCTTTGAGGTCGGTGTCGACGTTCGGTTTTTCCCTGGCATAGGTTGCGTGAACTGCATCGGCGGCGGCCTTGGCGGTCTCGAACGTGTCCGCCACAGCGAGCGCGATATATTGGCCGTAGTAGCGAACGACATCGTCTTCAAGCGGCGGACGACGCTCGTCCATGATGCCCCCGAATACCGGTCCCTGGGTCGATCGGGAGATTTTTCCGATGTTCTCGCGATGAAAAATCGCTCGCACGCCGGGCATTTTCTCGGCCGCGGCCGTGTCGAGCCTGAGCACGCGGCCATTGGCGATTGTGGCTTCAATCGGAACGGCATAGAGCATCCCGGGAAAGTGGAAATCGGACGCGTACTGCGCCTTTCCACTTACTTTTTGCGGGCCATCTATACGCGGCGTGCGGCGACCGATTGGAGACGCCGTGGGGATTTCTTGTTTGGTTTGCATGTTGGTCCTTTAGTGGAATCAGGCCGTGGTGGCCATTTGCAAGGCATGCGTAAGGCAGCGCTTGGCCAGCTCGATTTTGAACTTGTTCTCGCTCTGCGGCTTTGCGTCGCGCAGGGCCGCCTCTGCTGCCTTTCGGAAGTTCGCCTGGTTTGCGGGCTGGCCGACGAGCGCGGCTTCGGCCTCGGGGGATCGCCAGGGTTTGGTGCCCACGCCACCCAGCGCGATGCGCGCCCGCGTAACGTTCCCGCCCGCGATGGTAATCACCACGGCTGCCGAGGCGAGGGCGAATTCATACGACGCCCTGTCGCGCAGCTTCATCGCCGACACGACCTTACCCTGAAAATCAGCGTCACCGCGCGACGTGAAACGCTGATAGAGCGCGGCCGTCAGCACCGGCGCCGGCACCGCCTCGTCGATGGCGGCCTGAATTGTCCAGCGGCCCTCGCCCGAGTCTGATACGCGTCCGGAGAATCTGGACAGCTCCGTGTCATCGATCAGGGCGGCGGCGGTGAGGTCGAGCAACCACGACGAGATCACACTGCCGCGACGCCAGACTTCGGCGATGTCAGGGAGATTGAGGTCGTACTGATAACGTTCCGAGTCGCGCAGCGGCGTGGTCTCTGCATCGATCTCGTGGTTGCGCTTACCAGCATTGGCATCGCGTAAGATCGCGAGTCCTTCGGCATAGGCCGCCATAAGGCCGTACTCGATGCCGTTGTGCACCATCTTCACAAAGTGACCTGCGCCGTTGGGCCCGCAATGGAGATAACCCCTGGCGGCGGTGCCACCCAGCTTGTCACGTCCCGGCGTGGGTGGAATGTTGCCGGCCCCCGGCGCCAGCGCCTCGAAGATCGAATCGAGGTGCTCGACGATTGTTGGCTCGCCGCCGATCATCAGGCAGTAGCCACGTTCCAGGCCCCACACGCCGCCGCTGGTCCCGACGTCCACGTAGTGGATTTGCTTTGAGCGGAGTTCTTTGGCACGGCGGATGTCGTCGATGTAGTAGGAATTGCCTCCATCGATGATGATGTCGCCCTCCTCGAGGTACGACAGCAGATCAATCAGAGCGCTATCCACGACCGCTGCCGGCACCATCAACCAGACTGCGCGAGGCCTGGCCAGGTTCTTCACGAACTCCGCGAGCGAAGCAGCGCCGACGGCTCCTCCCTGTGCAAGCTCCTTCACGGCCGCCGGCGAGCGGTCGAAAACCACGCACTCGTGGCCTTTCCTCATGAGGCGTCGGACCATATTGGCCCCCATACGACCCAAGCCGATCATTCCGATTTTCATAATTGATTTTCCTGATTGAACTTTGGTTATCTGCTCGTTTTGAGCTTCCGGTAGCGCTGGATCAGCGCGTTCGTCGAGCTGTCGTGCCGAAGCTGTGGGTCTGATCCGCTTTCCAGCTCGGGGATGATGTGCTGGGCCAGCACTTTGCCCAGTTCGACGCCCCATTGATCGAACGAATCGATGTTCCAGATCGCGCCCTGGACGAAAACACAGTGCTCGTAGAGCGCCACCAGCTTGCCCAGCGTTTGAGGGGTGAGCCGCTGGGCGAGAATGGTGTTGGAGGGACGATTTCCTTCGAAGACGCGATGTGGCACGATCGCGGCGGGGGTGCCTTCTGCCTCAACCTGTTCCCGTGTCTTTCCGAACGCCAGAGCCTCGCTCTGCGCGAACACGTTGGCCAGAAGCACGTCGTGGTGTGGGCCGAGCGGATTGAGGGACTCTACGAACGCGATGAAGTCACAGGGAATCAATCGCGTCCCCTGGTGGATCAATTGGTAGAAGGAGTGCTGGCCGTTGGTCCCGGGCTCGCCCCAGTAGATTGGGCCGGTATCGTACGCGACGCGCGCACCTGAAATGGTGACGTGCTTGCCGTTGCTCTCCATCGTCAACTGCTGAAGGTATGCAGGGAAGCGCTTGAGGTATTGTTCGTAAGGCAGGACGGCGATGGTTTGTGCGCCAAGGAAGTTGATGTTCCAGATGCTCAGCAATCCCATCAGCACCGGCAGGTTTTTGTCGAATGGCGTCGTGCGGAAGTGCTCGTCCATCTGTCCGAACCCATCCAGCATCGCACGAAAACCGTCGGGCCCGATGGCGAGCATCGTCGAAAGGCCGATGGCCGAATCCATCGAGTAGCGTCCGCCGACCCAATCCCAAAAGCCGAACATATTCACGGTATCGATGCCGAACTCGGCCACTTTGGTGGCATTGGTAGACACGGCGACGAAATGTTTGGCGACGGCCCGGGCATCGCCGCCGAGCCCCTTGAGGGCCCAATCACGCGCACTCTGTGCGTTGGTCATCGTTTCCAGCGTTGTGAACGTTTTGGAAGAGATGATGAACAGTATCTCGGCCGGATCGAGGTCGCGGGTTGCTTCGACGATGTCGGTGCCATCAACGTTGGAAACAAAACGCAGGGCCAGCGAGCGATCGCCGTAGTGCTTGAGCGCTTCATAAGCCATCACCGGCCCAAGGTCCGAGCCGCCGATGCCGATGTTGATCACATTGCGAATGCGCCTGCCGGTATGCCCTTTCCACTCGCCGCTGCGGACGCGGTTGCAGAAGTCGCTCATCTTGTCGAGGACGGCATGAACCTCCGGCACCACGTTTTTGCCGTCCACAATGATGGAACCGTTCCGCGGTGCGCGCAGGGCGACGTGCAGCACTGCGCGATTCTCGGTGACGTTGATTTTCTCGCCGCTGAACATGGCGTCGATGCGCCCGCGCAAGTCCGATTCATCCGCGAGTTGGAGCAGAAGCTTGAGCGTTTCGTCCGTGACGCGGTTCTTGGAGTAGTCGAGATAGATCCCGGCCGCCTCGGCTACCAGACGCTCGCCGCGCTTCGAGTCATCGGCGAAGAGCTTGCGCAAATGCAGCTCGCGGATTTTCCCGTGATGCGCCTGGAGCCCTTTCCAGGCGTTTCGCTCGGTGAGTGGCGGTAGCGTTTTCATTTCAGTGTCCTTTTAGTCTTAAGCATTCGAGAATGGCACATCGGAGGAATTGCCCAGTGCACTGCTCACGATCTCCTGAGCCTCGCGGACGATCGCGTAGAGATGCGTCTGGTCTTTGAAGCTCTCCGCGTAAATCTTGTAAATGTTCTCAGTCCCTGAAGGGCGCGCGGCAAACCAGCCATTGGTTGCGACGACTTTCAGGCCGCCGATGGGCGCGCCATTGCCGGATGCACGCGTCAGCTTCGCCGTGATCGGCTCGCCGGCGAGCGTGGATGCCTTAACCGCCTCGGGCGACAACTTCTGCATCGCCGCCTTTTGTTGCGGCGTGGCTGGGGCGTCGATGCGCATGTAAAGGGGAGCGCCGAACTGGGCTGTCAAGTCGCGATAGTGCTCTCCCGGATCTTTTCCTGTTCGGGCCGTGATCTCGGCGGCCAGCAGGTCCATGATCGGACCGTCTTTGTCGGTGCTCCAAACGGCCCCGTCACGCCGCAGGAAGCTCGCGCCCGCGCTTTCTTCGCCGCCGAAGCAGCACGTTCCGTCGAATAATCCCGGCGCGAACCACTTAAACCCAACCGGCACCTCGTTCAATCGCCGGCCGAGCTTCTGCACGACGCGATCGATCATGGAGCTGCTGACCAGGGTCTTTCCAACCGCAGCGGTGGCGGGCCAATTGGGTCGGTGGGTTAGCAGGTACTGGATCGCGACTGCGAGGAAATGATTCGGATTCATCAAGCCGGCGGAGGGCGTCACGATGCCGTGGCGGTCGGAGTCGGGATCGTTTGCGAACGCGACCTGGTAACGATCCTTCAGAGCGACGAGCCGCGCCATAGCGTAGGGACTGGAGCAGTCCATGCGGATCTTGCCGTCGTGGTCCACGGTCATGAACGAGAAGGTGGAATCGACGACCGGGTTCACCACTTCGATGTTCAAGCCGTAGACCTCATTGATCGGTCCCCAGTAATGCACCGCCGCGCCCCCGAGCGGATCGACGCCCAGCTTCAAGCCGGCCGCGCGGATCGCATCCATATCCACGACGTTTCGCAGATCTCGGACGTACGGCTCGACAAAGTCTTGCTCGTGCGTGGTCTTCGCTTTGATCGCTCTGGCGAACGGCACTCGTTTCACCCCCGCATTGCCGGCGCGAAGCAGTTGGTTGGCGCGATCCTGCACCCAGTTGGTGACATCGGTGTCCGCGGGACCGCCGTTGGTCGGGTTGTACTTGAAGCCGCCATCCTCCGGCGGGTTGTGCGAGGGCGTGATGACGATCCCGTCGGCGAGATGATCCTTTCGGCCGCGGTTGTAAACCAGTATCGCGCGAGAGATCACCGGCGTCGGAGTCACTCCATCGTCGCGCTGAATAATCGCCTCGACGTCATTTGCCGCCAGAACCTCAATCGTCGTCCGCTGCGCCGGCGAGGAGAGCGCGTGCGTGTCCTTGCCGACATGGACCGGGCCATCGATGCCGCGTCCACGGCGGTAGTCGCAGATCGCCTGGGTGATCGCGAGGATGTGGGCCTCGGTGAACGTACCGTTCAGCGACGACCCGCGATGCCCGCTTGTGCCGAAGCTCACCATCTGATTCGGGTCGGCGATGTCGGGGCGCCGGTCGTAATAGGCGCGCTCGAGCTTCGCCGGATCGATGAGCAGCTCCCTTGGCGCCGGCCGACCTGCGAGCGGTGAAATGGTTTGGTTGTTGGGCATCGGGCAACTTCTGGAAAATCGAACTCAGACCACGGGGCACGCTTTGGCGTCCCAAATCTCGCTCGCATATTGGGCGATGGTGCGGTCACTGGAGAACTTTCCGGAACCAGCGACATTCAAAATCACTTTGCGGACCCATTCGTCCCCGCGGGCGTACAGTTCGTTGAGGCTATGGTCGGCCTCAAGATAAGACTTCAAATCAGCCAGGTGCATGTAGTGATCGCCGCGCGTCAGCAGGCTTTCCCGAAACGGCTCAAAAATACCGGGCTCATTGCGGCTGAAGTGGTCGGAGAAGATCAGGTCCAGGGCAGCACGCGTCTCCGGCTCATTTTGATAGTGCCACCACGGGCTGTACCACGCCCGGTTGTCAGCCACCTGCTGTGCGGTCAGGCCAAAGAGAAAGAAGTTCTCTTCTCCCGCCTCCTGGGCCATCTCGATGGTTGCGCCGTCGCGTGTGCCGATGGTCAGGGCGCCGTTCATCATGAATTTCATGTTGCTGGTGCCGCTGGCTTCATAGCCGGCGGTCGAGATCTGGTTTGAGACGTCGCTGGCCGGAATCAGCCGCTCCGCCAGCGTCACGCGGTAGTCCGGCAGGAACACCACCTTGATTCGCCCGCGAATGGCCGGGTCACCATCGATGGTCCCGGCCAGGTTGTTGATGAATTTGATAATCAGCTTGGCTACGTGGTACGCCGGCGCAGCCTTGCCGGCGAAGAAGAACGTCCGCGGGATCACCTCCGTGTTCGGATTCTCCCTTAGCCGGTTGTAAAGCACGACAATCCGCAGCGCGTTGAGCAGTTGCCGCTTGTACTCGTGGATACGCTTGATCTGACAGTCGAAGATCGAATCGGGATCGACGATCGGGCCGCCGTCTGCGCGCAGCCAGTTGGCGAATTGCGCTTTGGCAGCGCGCTTGGCGCTGGCGAATTCGTCCCGAAAACGTCTGTCGCCCACAAACGGCTTAAGTTCTCTCAGCCGGCTCAGATCTTTGATCCAGACGTCCCCGATCGCCTCGGAGATCGTGCCCGCCAGCGTCGGATTGCACAACAACAGCCAGCGGCGGGGTGTGACTCCGTTGGTCTTGTTACTGAAGCGCTGCGGAAAGATCTCGGCCAAATCCCTCACGGTCATGGTGCGGAGCAATTCGGAGTGGATGGCGGCCACGCCGTTGCTGCTGTGCGAACCGACAATCGCGAGATTCGCCATGCGCACGTGCTTCGTCGGCTCATCATCAATGAGGCTGACGCGCCGCACACGTTCCTCGTCACCCGGGAAGCGCTGGCGCACCGAATCGAGGAATCGGCGGTTGATCTCGTAGATGATCTCCAGGTGCCGCGGCAGCAACGCCTCAAACCACGCCACCGGCCATTTTTCCAAAGCCTCGGGCAACAGCGTGTGGTTGGTGTAGGCCAGGGTCCTCTGCGTAATGTCCCACGCCTGGTCCCAGCCCAGAGCGGCATCGTCGAGCAGGATCCGCATCAACTCCGGGACGGACATCGTCGGGTGTGTGTCATTGAGCTGGATCGCAACCTTGTCCGGCAATGCGTTCCAGTCGTCGTTGGTTCGCCGAAAGCGCCGCACCAGATCCGCCAGCGAGCACGCCACGAGAAAATATTCCTGCACGAAACGCAGCCCCTGCCCCGGGCTCGTCGAATCGTCGGGATACAGGACCCGCGTGAGCGATTCCGCCTCGAGCGTCTGGGCCAGCGCGCCGACAAAGTCACCGCTGCTGAACCTCTGAAAATCGAAATAGTCCGGCGCAGCCGCGGCCCAGAGACGAAGCGTGTTGACGGTCTTGCCGCCGAATCCGACCACTGGCCGATCAAACGGGATACCGATCACGCTGGAAGGGCGCCCAGGAATTACTTCCAGGCGTCCCCCACGCAGCTCGAACGAGCAATTCAGCTTCACCTCGACTTGCTCGTGTGGCCGGGCAACTTCCCAGGGGTCTGCCCGGCGAAGCCAGTTGTCGGGCTGTTCGACCTGCCAGCCATCCTTGATCGCCTGTTTGAAGATCCCGTACTCATAGCGCAGCCCGTATCCCATGGCCGGAAGTTGCATGGTGGCCATCGAGTCGAGAAAGCACGCGGCAAGCCGGCCGAGCCCGCCATTTCCGAGTCCCGCGTCAGGCTCCGCTTCGAGCATGTTGAGCCAGTCGAGGTGCTTCTCTTTCACGGTCTGCTTTGTCAGAGGATCAAGAAGAAGATTGGTCACATTATTTGCCAGCGAACGCCCGATGAGGAACTCCATCGAGAGGTAGTAGATGCGTTTGGGGTTCTCGCGCTCATAAGTCTGGTCCGTCAACAACCAGCGCTGCGAAAGAACATCACGCACCGCGCGGGCGAAGGCCTCGAAACGCTCACGGGGACCGGCGTCGGCAACCTGAATCATGTTGTCGAAGACCAGGTGCCGCTCGTAGAGGGCAACGTCCGAGCCGCTCAGTTCGACAGGGCCGCAGCCGTATTGCCGAAGCAGTGCCGATGATGATGCATCCGGTGTGACGGATTTGGCGGAGAGGGGAGCTCCGGTAACGCTCATGCAATTGTCCTTTCAGGTCGGCTAAGGCCCGACGTGTCGGGTATCGTTCCAAAGGCGAATTGCGGGCCGCGATCGATTGTGCTCGTATCCCAGCGCGCTGAGGCTTGCCGTATCGAGCAGGAAAAACCTTCCCCCGGCGGGCTCCAATCCTAGCCATCGCGCGGCCAGAACGCGGAGCAAGTGCCCACTGGAGAAAAGCAACACGTCCCCATGCACGGCCCGCACCCGCTCAATGACCCGGTCGGCCCGAGAAGCCACCTGCTCCGGCATCTCGCCCCCTGGGCAACCGTCACGAAATAAATTCCAGTTCGGGTTGCTGGTACGTATCTGGGCACTGGTGAGGCCTTCGTATTGGCCGTAGTCCCACTCGACCAAATCCGCATCGACCTCGGCGACACTGCCAAACCCGGCCAGTTCGCAAGTCCGCGACGCTCGCTGCAACGGGCTGGTAAGCACCTTGGCAAACCTCAGCCCCTGTAGCCGCTGGCCAAGTCGACGCGCGTTTCGCTCGCCGCGTTCGGTGAGCGGAAGGTCGGTCCGCCCCGTGTGCTGACCGGTGAGGCTCCAGGCGGTCTCGCCGTGCCTCGCGAGATAGACGGTGGGAAGCACTTCACTCATGATAGCCAGGTCCATTGATCGGGCACTTACACGTCATCTCACGCCACCGTGATGCCTTTATCCAGGTACACATCCTGAATCAGGTTCAGCAGCTTGATTCCATCGGCCATCGGACGCTGGAATGCTTTTCGGCCGCTGATCAGTCCCATTCCGCCGGCGCGTTTGTTGATCACGGCGGTCCGCACCGCGTCGGCAAAGTCGTTCTCGCCCGAAGCGCCTCCGGAATTGATCAGGGGCGATCGTCCCAGGTAGCAATTGGCCACCTGATAGCGGCAAAGTTCAATCGGATGATCTCCCGGCGTGAGATCGGTGTAGACGCGCTTGTCGGTCTTGCCGAATTTGAGGGCGTTGAAGCCGCCGTTGTTCTCGGGCAGCTTCTGCTTGATGATGTCGGCCTGAATCGTCACCCCAAGATGGTTGGCCTGGCCGGTCAGGTCCGCCGCCAGGTGATAGTCCGTCGTGGCGGTTTTGAATGCGGCGTTGCGCAGGTAGCACCAAAGCACGGTGACCATGCCCAACTCGTGTGCCGCGGCGAATGCCTTGCTCACCTCCTGAATCTGCCGGCTGGACTCCTCCGACCCAAAGTAGATCGTCGCGCCGACCGCCACCGCGCCCAGGTCGTAGGCCTGCTTGACGGATGCAAACATGGTCTGATCGTATCTGTTCGGATAGGTGAGAAACTCGTTGTGGTTGATTTTCATCAGGAATGGAATCTTGTGGGCATATTTGCGCCCGACCGATCCGAGCACGCCGAGCGTGGAAGCGACGGCATTACACCCGCCCTCGATCGCCAGCCGGACGATGTTCTCGCCATCGAAATAGATCGGATTTTTGGCGAAACTTGCGCCGGCGGAATGCTCGATGCCCTGGTCAACCGGCAGGATTGAAACATACCCGGTCCCGCCGAGCCGTCCGTGGCTCAGCAGGGCCTGGAAATTGCGCAAGACCTGTGGTGAGCGGTCGCTGATCGAGACGATGCGATCAACGAAATCCGGCCCGGGCAGATGCAGCGCATCCGCCCTGAGTCCCTTTGCTGTGTAGCTCAACAGCGCATCGGCGTCTTTTCCCAGAAGATCGGTGATTTGGTTGCCTGTCGCCATCGTCGTATCCTTTCATGCGTCGCGAGAAGTGCCGCTTAAAGTTTGTCGAAAGCCGTCATTGTAAGCAATCCCGACAGGTAAACGATGGAAGCGAGAACGAGTCGCCTCGCACCAGCGGAAGGTCAGCTTGACTCTGTCTGGCCTTTAAGCGTTGGGGGGTGTCATCGATCTTGCATCGCGCGCTGGGATCATTTTCTGGTTGAGGATAACAACGCCACCACTCGGGCCATCCAGCGGTATCTCGACGAGTTGACCGGTTTGCGGGGCGACTCGCCTGCGGAGCCCGTCGTGCGGGCCTTCCTGGCCAGCTCGGCAAGACGCTTACACATCCCTTGTCAAATGGGCGTCGAACGGGTGTTAAATCGCCCCAAAGGCGGGCCTCCGGCGGGAAGCAAAAACGCCCGAAAAATCAGGCGTTTTCGACGAAATCGGGACAACAAGACGGCTATTGAACTTTTTGTCGCCGGCATCCGGGGTTGGGAAGCCGGGTTTCGGCGAAGGCTAGACGACGGAAAACCAAAGCAAGGGCAGGGCTTCCAAGGTGATTGATGACACCAGAAAACAAATGAGTTACGTCAATTTTCAGAGATGGGTTTTCAGCGCCACCGCTGTCAAAAAGAACGCAAATGTTATGACCGCCGCTGAGAAACGAATAATATCGAAACGCTCCCACCTGCTGACGATTGCTCTCCAATCGCGCGGAGGCGCGTCGGGCCGCCAAGTGAGCGTGGCCGCATTGATCGGGACGGTGCCGAGGAACGTGGTCACGGTCCATATCAGCATCGCGAGCAACCCGATGCACCGAAAGCCAAAGCCACTCCCGATACCATCCAGAATCGTCACGGCAACCGCTGATAAGGCCGTGGGCACATAGACGGCGGGCACCAGCACGCGCAGTCTCCGAATGAGCGCTTGGCGGAGCTGAACCTGCGGATGTTCATCCAGTACGGTGATTGTCGAGCGCACGCCGAAGCAGACAATGAACTCGGCGCCAGCCAAGAGACCCGCGCAGAACAAATTACCGAAGTCGAGAATGAGACGGTGGTCCATCATCACGAGCCCAGGCAGCCCAAGGCGCGCAGCGTCGCGTCCACCGCCTTGTCGAGCGGAGTGTGCGGCTCCTGACCCAGGAATTGAACAAGCCGGGCGTTGTCCAGTTCGATCGGCGTCTCCCAAAGCGGACGCGTTGCGCGGAGTTCCCGTAGGGTCTCATTGAACGGCGAGGCCAGCTTGAAGATGAACCACGGCATCGCTTTCACGCGCAGCGACGCGTTGCCCGCGGCCTTGCGAATGGCCTCGATCATCGCGGTTCCGTCCGCGTCCCAGTAGCCGCGGAAGTGGAAGCGGGCGAAGGCTTCCAGTTCTGCTTCCCGTTGCATCAACTGAGCGAAGGCTTCGCCGGCGTCGGGTAGATAAGCCCAGCTATGACCGACGCCCCTCCTGCCTGGATATGTGATGCTCGTCAAAGGGCGGTTGGGCGTGACCATGCCTTGAGAAAACCAATTACCGCCGGGTTTGGGGCCAAAGAAATCGCCGAAGCGGACGATCAGCGAGCGCACTCCATGGCGGGCCGCCTCTTCCAGCTTCCGCTCCAGCGCGATGCGTATGGTCCCCTTGAGCGTAGTCGCACTTTGCGGTGAGTCCTCGCCGAAGCACGGGGAAGGCGTCGGGACCGTAGTTGTAAATAGTGCCAGGCAGCAGGACGCGCGCGCCGCTGGCCTGTGCCGCCGCGAGCGTATTCTCGATCATCGGTAAAACGAGCGTCGCCCAGTTTCTCCAGCCGGGCGGGTTAACCGCATGGACGATGCCGCTCACGCCTCGCGCGGCGGCCTCGACTGAAGCGCGATCAAGCGCATCCCCCTTGACCCACTCCCATCCTGAGGAGTCCGCAGGTTTGGCTGCGCGGGAGAAGGCGCGGATTTTCCAGCCGCGCCGGGACAGTGCCAAGGCGGTTTCGCCACCAATTCCTCCGGTGGCGCCGAGAACGAGAGCGAAACGACTGGACTCAGACATCTTTTCCTTCGCGAAATCTAACATTGATAGATCTGTCGGCCGACGGGAAGGATTCAAGCAGCTTGACTGCTCTTGAAATCGTTCGGTCGGTCGAGATCGGAAAAGAGCGAAGCCTGCGTCGGCTGCCACCCCAGAATTGCCCGGGTTCGCTCACTTGAGGCCGGGTTGTCGACCGACACGAAGGGCGCGAGCCAGTTAAAATGCTTTGCCGCCTCCGTGGGGGACTTGGCGACGACCGGCAAGTTCAGGCGTCGGCCAATTGTCTCGGCGATCTCTCGAAACGGCACGCCTTCTTCGGCGATCGCGTGATACCGGGCCCCCGCAGAACCATTCTCAAATGCCAGCCTGAAGAGATGCGCAGCATCGAGACGGTGCACCGCGGGCCAGCGGTTGAGCCCGTCGCCGACGAATGCCGAGACACCTTTCTTGCGAGCTAGAGCGATCATGTAGGTGACGAGGCCTTGCTTGACTCGGTCGTGGACCGCTGGGGGAAGGCGCACCACAGATACGCGGACTCCGCGCGAAGCCATCGCCAAGGTCGCCTCTTCTGATGGGACGCGGGAGCCCACGGCGGAGTTGGGATCGGGCGCATCCTCCTCCGTTGCGAGGCGACTTGGTGAGAGAGCCATCGTCGGGAAAGCGACGACAAGAGAGCGGTCAGGGCCCGCCAGCGAGGTGCCGAGCGTTTCAATGGCGCGCTTGTCCGTCTCGACGGCGGCCCTCATGAATCTTGAAACGATTCCGCCCGGGCTCCCGCCAAACATAACTCTAAGGCGCGTCGAAAGACTCGCTTGCGAGAACTGGTGAAAGAAGGCGAGGTGGATCACGCCGTCGGCAGCGGCCGCACCACTGCGCAGGCTTTCCAAGTCTTCCAGACCGCCTCGATGCACTTGGGCGCCAGCGGCGATAAGAGACTTGGCGCCCGCATCTGAGCGCGATAGTCCGAGCACCTGATGGCCCGCGTTGATTAGCTCTTGAACAACGGCAGAACCGATAAAGCCTGTCGCACCTGTTACGAAGACACGCATGATAATCTCCATTGCCTTGTGAAAGGCGACCAAGTATACTAGACCGTACCGTTTACTTAGGCAAACGAGAACATGAAAGAAAATAAAAGTGCATCAAGACGTGGTGAGGTACTTCGCGAGCACATCCTCTGGGTCGCCAAAGAGGTGTTCCTGGAAATGGGGTTCGAGCGGGCTTCGATGGATGTGGTCGCCAGCCGCGCCGAAACCTCAAAACGCTCCCTGTATGCTCACTTCGAGAGTAAGGAGAAGCTCTTCCTTGCGTTCCTTGAACTGATGCGAGGACTTTTTTTTAACAAATTGCGAACACCGGACGTCTATTCAGAGAAACCCGCCGAAGCCATGGTGATGTTCTGTGGCAGGTATCTCGAAATCCTGCTTTTCCGAGGCTCGATTCGGCTATGCCGCGTGATCCTGGCGGAAGCGACAAGGTTCCGTGAGGGAGCGTCGTTGTATTTCGAGGTGGTTTTCACAGAAGTCCACGCACGGCTAAGCGCTTACCTGAAGGCAAAGTTCGAACTATCGCCCCGGGCCAGTGCTGAGGCGGCGCAGAGACTTCTTGGCGAGGTTCTCCACCCGCGATTCCCGCGGGCACTCTTCGGTATAGAGCCGTTGGCCGACACCATCGACGACAACGCCATGGCGCCTGATTTCGATCTCAAAGCGATTCGCAAATCCGTCGCCGACTTGATCGAGTCTCTGCCGAAGCATTAGGTGGGCGGATGCGTATCCGCCTAACAACAAGCTCGTTTACCACCTGTCATTGGAGTCGTCTTGAAGAACGCCGCGCCGAGTACGAGTGCCGATTTTGATCGAGCGTACCGCTTTCCCATCACCTTGTGGGGTGACTTTCGCATTCCGGATGAGATCAAAGCGTTTTCGCGGCAGGGATCGCCGCAGACCGCATTGGAGCTTGGGTGCGGAATAGGAAGATTCACTCGATACATGGCGCAGCAGGGCCTGCGCGCGACTGGCGTTGATTTCTCGCCCGTTGCCATCGCTAACGCGCAAGCTCGGGTAGCCCGCTACCACACGCAGCCACGGTTCCTCGTGGGTGATGTGACTCACTTGGACGCGCTATCCGGCCCGTTCGACGTCAGCTTTGATGTGGGCTGCTTTCATTGCCTCGACCCGCAAGGTCAGACGGCCTACGTGGCGGAAGTGTCGCGACTGCTCAAGGCGGGAGGCACGCATCTGATCTGGGCCCTGGATTCCATTCCGAACGGCCTGTCGCTCTCGCCGTCTGTCGTCCAATCGCTCTTCGCCCCGAGCTTCGAGCTGCGGGATGCTCGAAAGAGCCGTCGCCGATTAGTTCGGTCTCACTGGTATTGGCTTGGTTCCCTGGGGGCAAAGCAGCAGTAACCCCGAATTCGCTTCAAAATCACGGTTCAAAATCCCGCCACTACTCGCCCCTTTGGGCAAGATAGGAAGGATAGAAATCGGGGCGACAGGATTTGAACCTGCGACCTCTAGACCCCCAGTCTAGCGTTCTAAACCAAGCTGAACTACGCCCCGGGTTTTTTGGCCCGAATTAGGGACTATATCGTATGCGGCAGGTTGTCACAAGACGAACGAATTGATCGGTGATTCACGGCCGACGTTCAGGCGCTCTTTGCCCAGGGCATCAGCGCGCCCCCCCAGCGGCTGGTCCGCCCGCATCAGCGCCTCGATCTGCTCCGGCGGCACGGGCTTGCTGAAGAAATAGCCCTGCATCTCGTTGCAGCCGATGGAGAGGAGAAATTCACGCTGAGCGATGGTCTCGACACCTTCGGCGATCACCTTCATGCCCAGGCTGTGGGCCAGGGAGAGAATGGCGCGGATCACCGTGGTCTGTTCCTCAATCGCGCTGACAAAGGACCGGTCGATCTTGAGCGTGTCAATGGGGAGCTTCTGCAAATAGGCCAACGATGAATAGCCGGTGCCAAAATCATCCAGGGCGACGCCCACGCCCAGATCGCGGATCGCCTCGAGCTTGGCGGCGGTGGCGGAGGCATCGTGGAGCAGCAGGCTCTCGGTCACCTCCAGCTCCAGCCATTTCGGATCCAGCTCGTGCTGCTTGAGCGTTTCGGCCACGAACGTGACAAAATCGGGCTGGGCGAATTGCAGCATCGATACGTTCACCGCGACCGGAACGGCACGCAATCCGGACTGTTGCCACGCCTTCGCCTGACGGCATGCTTCGTTGAAAATCCACTTCCCCATGGGCACGATCAGGCCGCATTCCTCGGCCAGTGGAATGAATTTGGCGGGCGAAATTGGTCCGAGCGACGGGTGCGACCAGCGGAGCAGTGCTTCCAGCCCGACCATTCGGCCTTCGCGGTCGACCTTGGGCTGATAAGCGGCCTGAAGCTCTTTATTCTCCACAGCGCGGCGCAAGTTGGTTTCCATTTGCAGCCGCTCGAGGGCGGCGGCGTTCATCTCGGGCGCGAACATCCGGAAATTGCCGCGGCCGGCGCTTTTGGCCATGTGCAGTGCAGTGTCTGCGGTCTTTTGCAGAGTCACCGAATCCGAGCCATCCTGTGGGAAGATGCTGATACCGATGCTGGCGCCGATGAAGATTTCGCGGCCTTCGATCACGAACGGCTCTTTGAGAAGCTCGAGCAGGCGGCCCGCAACCCGCGCCGCGGCTTCGGAGTCGCCCATTCCCGGAAGAACGACTGCGAATTCATCCCCTTCGATCCGCGAGAGCGTGTCCGCCTCGCGCAGGCCAACGCCCAGCCGCTGGGCGATGCGCCGCAGCAGCAGATCGCCCGCCTTGTGGCCGAGGGTTTCGTTGACCACCTTGAAGCGATCGATGTCGATGTGCAGAAGGCCAACGGGCAGCTCATCGCGGCGCGAGCGGGCGACGGCCTGCTGGAGGCGGTCATCGAGCATGACGCGGTTGGGCAGGCCGGTGATCGTGTCGTAGCGGGCTTGGTGGGCGAGTTGGTCGGCGAGGCTGCGCTGCTCGATTGCAATGGCGGCTTTGCGGCGGACCAATTCCAGGACCGCTTTGTCCACATCGTCGGGGCCGCCTTCGCGGAAATAAATCGCAAACGCGCCGATCAATTCGCCAACGCTGGAAAGCAACGGCGCCACGCGGCAGCGGATCAGGCCCCATTTGGCGGCCTCTTCGCGAAGGGGCTGCCAGGAGGCATCGGTGCGGATGTCGGTTTCCAGAATGCTCGTGGCCTCCTGGGGATTGCAACGGTGAAATGGGCTCGGAAGCGCTGGCAATGTTTCCAGCGCTGCCCGCACACCGACCGGAAGACTTGGCGCGGCAACGTGATGGAATTTGGAATCGACAAGCAGCATGGCCGCGGCCGCCGTGTGTTGATTCTGCCGCTCAAACAGCAGGACGAGTTGCGTGAGAATTTCCTCAAGCGGCCGGCGCTCGGCCATCATCTCCAGCACCAGGCGGCGGTCGCCGTGCAATTCCTGCTCGCGCTTCTGGGCCGTGATGTC
>JBGPEF010000021.1:0-21899 GCA_041482675.1 Tepidisphaeraceae bacterium
GATAATTTTGCTCATCGCGGAAATAGCCGTAGCCGGCCAGGTCATATTTGTCGCCAGTTTTTTTGAGAAGTGAGATGTAGGGGGCTTCGTTGGAGTTGACGTAGAGATAGCCGCTGGTGGGGTCGAACGATGCGCCGGACCAGGTTGCGCCGCCGTGGAAGCCGGGGATGGTGACGGTGCCGCGGATGGTGGGAGGCTCGCTCTCGTGGCCGTGGCGATATTCTTTCAGCTTCTTAAGAACATACTCGTGGCCTTCGGGCGAGATGTTGGTGGCCTGGTCTTCGGTGAAGGCGAGGCGGGAGAACGCAGGAGGCTTGAGCGGCGCAGGTTGAGTCGGCGAAGCCTCTTCGCCAGGCACATCGGACGGTTGCGCTGGAACTTCCTTCACTCCAAATAGGGGTTTGCCCGTGTGACGATCGAAGAGAAAGCAGTAGGCAGTTTTGGTGACCTGCGCGACCGCCTGAATCTGCTGGCCATTGTGAGTGACAGTGCATACCACTGGCGGACAGGGAATATCGTGGTCCCACAGATCGTGATGCACCGACTGGAAATGCCAGAGGCGCTTGCCGGTGCGGGCATCGAGGGCAAGGGTGCAGTTGGCGAAGAGGTTGTCACCCTTGCGATCGACTCCATAAAAATCGGTGGTGACGGAACCGGTACCCATGAAGAGGATGCCGTTTTCGGCGTCGATGGTGAAGCCGCCCCATGGATTGGCAGCACCGCGCTCTTTCCAGGAATCTTTTTCCCACGTGTCGGCGAACTCCTCGCCGGGGCGGGGCACGGTGTGGAAGCGCCAGACTTCGCGGCCGGTCAGGATATCAAAAGCGCGGGGGTCGCCGGGGGCGGAGGGTTGGCTCTCACCACAACTGCAACCAACGATCACGAGGTTTTCAAAGACGGCAGGGGCAGATGTCGGGCCGTAAGGAAGCTTGCTGAGGTCGCGTTCCATTCCTTTTCGAAGATCGATAGTGCCGCCGTCGCCGAATTTTGCATCGGGATGGCCGCTCTGGGCATCGAGGGAGATCAGTCGGCCATCGGCCAGCCCCGCGATGATCCTTCGCTGGCCGGCGGGCTTTCCATCTGACCAGTAAGCCACGCCGCGATTGACGCCCCCGGAAGCGCGAATCCATGGTTTGGGTGGGCCGGCGTAGGGATCAAACTCCCAGATTTTGCTGCCGGTGGCCGCGTCCAGGGCAATGACTTTGGTTCGGACGGTTGTGATGTACATCACGCCATCGACGACCAGCGGCGTGCATTCGATGGTGGTGCCTTCGCCGGCGTCGGCGGTGTGGTAGGTCCAGGCGACCTTCAATTTCGTGACGGTATCGCGGTTGATTTGATCCAGCGTGGAATAGCGCATGCCGCCCTTGTCGTTGCCGACGTTGGGCCAATTGACATCCTCGGCGGCCGCGGAAAGCTCGCAAAACCAGGGAGAAAAGGCGTAAAAAGAGATGACGGCGAGCATGATGCGCACACGCCGCCGGCACAAATCGAACCAACTCATTATTGAAATCTCCGCCAGGGAATCGCCCAATGCAGTATTACTTGAAGCTCAGCGATTGCAAGAACTTTATGTGAATTTGAATTGATCTTCACGGCGGATACACTTCCCGCCTCGCTGTTTTCAAGGAAGGAGTTCCAATGGCCGATCCCCAGCGGATCGACGAGAAAGCGCCGCCACTGACTTTCGTGCAATGGCTGATCTGCGCCACGGCGGCGATGGGGTTTGCGTTTGATATTTTTGCATTGCTGGTGCTGCCGCTGATTCTCAGGCCGGCGTTGATGGAGCTGGGGGGGCTCAAACCCGGGACGCCGGAATTTGGGACATGGGCGGGGAGACTGTTTTTCGTGCCGGCGTTTGCCGGGGGGATTTTTGGATTGCTGGGGGGATATTTGACGGATCGTCTCGGGCGGCGGCGAATATTGGTGTGGAGCATTTTGCTTTATGCCTTCTCGGCGTTCGCGTCGGGGTTTGCGACGACGCCGATGATGCTGTTGATTTTGCGCTGCACGACGTTCATTGGCGTGTCGGTGGAATTTGTGGCGGCGGTAGCGTGGCTGGCGGAGTTGTTTCCGCATCCAAAGCAGCGCGAGGCGGTGCTGGGATATACGCAGGCGTTTTCTTCGCTGGGGGGATTGATGGCGGCGTTCGCCAATGGGCTGGCGGTGAAATGGGCGACGGGTCTGCCCGCGATTTCGGTGCCGGCGTGGCTGCACCTGGGCGGGCATATCTTAGATGCGCATGCGGGGTGGCGATATACGCTGATCGCGGGGCTGCTCCCGGCGATACCACTGATCATCATCCGGCCATTCCTTCCGGAGTCGCCGGCGTGGCGGCTGAAGAAATTGTCGGGGACCATGCGGCGGCCGAGTATTGTGGAGTTGTTTAAGCCGCAACTATTGCGGACGACGCTGGTGACGACGATTATTTTTGCGTGCTCGTATGGGGCGGCATTTGGGGCTATTCAGCAGATTCCGCAGATCGTGCCGGGATTGCCGGAAGTGAAGGCGATGGAGAAGGGCAAGCCGCCGAAGGAGCAGAACGCAATCGAGCAGAAGGTGGCGTCGGATGTGACCAAGGTGCAGGAATTTGGCGGGTTGGCGGGGCGGGTGCTGCTGGCGATCCTGGCGGTGTATATCGTTAGCCGCCAGAAGCTGCTGCGGATTTTCCAGGCGCCGGGGCTGATTGTGATGCCGATTGTGTTTGGGTATTTCGCGGTGACGAGTTTGAACCTGCTTTATGTGGGGATATTTTTTGCTGGGCTATTTACGGTGGCGCAATTCAGCTTTTGGGGGAATTATTTGCCGCGGGTTTATCCGGTGCATCTGCGCGGGACAGGGGAAAGTTTTGCGGCCAATATTGGCGGGCGGATGATCGGGACTTCGTTTGCGTGGGTCACCACCAACATCGCCGTGAAGAGCTGGGTGCCGGGAGGGTCGGTGCCGGCGAAGATGGCCTACACGGCGGCCGCGGTTGGGTTTGGGGTCTATCTGATTGGGTTGATCATGTCGTTTTTCCTCCCCGAGCCGGCGGTGCAACAGGTGGAGGAATGACGAGGCTGCTGGGTCCATGCCTGCTGGCGCTGCTCTGTGTCGGCTGCGCGCAGCCTTCGGAGCCGCCACCGGCAAATCTGCCCGGCAAATTGCTGGTCACCTTTTCGGCCATGGGCGATGTGCCCTACAAGCCGGAAGAAGATGCGCTGCTGGCGAAGCAATTGCGGGAGATCCCGCGACAGAGCGAGTTTGTGATTCACCTGGGCGATATCCAGGCCAACCAGAAGGAAAAATGGTGCAGCGAGGCCAAGTATCAGACGGTGGACAACATTCTCAGCCGCTCCCCGCGGCCGCTGTTCATCATTCCCGGCGATAACGAATACAACGATTGCCCAAACCCCGAGCAGGGGTGGGGATGGTGGGTGAAACACTTCATGCGCTTCGATCAGCGCTGGCCGCATCGCTTCCGCGTATTTCGACAGCTCGAGCGCGAGGAGAATTTTGCCTTCGTGCAAAACGGCGTGCTATTTGTGAGTATTCATCTGGTCAGCGGCCGCGTGCACGATCCGGAGGAATGGCGGCGCCGGCACGAGCAGGACATGCAGTGGGTGGCCCAGACGATGCACACTTTTAAGGATTCGGTCGGCAGCGCCGTGATCTTTTCGCATGCCTTCCCAACCGCCGCCTCCCATCATGATTGCGTCACGCGACTGTCAGACGAAGGCGCCGCATTTGCCAAGCCGGTGCTCTACTTGCAGGGGGATGGGCACAAATGGCTTTACGATCATCCCTTCAAGGCAAAAAATATGCTGCGGGTGCAGGTGGATATGGGGGGAATCGCGCCGCCGATTACGGTGCGGATCACCGATGACCCAACGCAGCCGTTTTATTTTGATCGGCGGATGACACTCCCGCCACCGACCTCGAGGCCAGCCACCAAGCCGGCCACCCAATCTACTCCTCAGTAATCGTCACGCTCTTAAGAACATCCCCCTGCTTCACCTTGTCCACTATGTTCTGCCCGCTCCGAACCTGGCCGAAAACCGTGTGCTTCCCATCCAGCCAGTCGGTCTTGACGTGGGTGATGAAAAACTGGCTGCCATTGGTATTCGGCCCGGCATTGGCCATCGACAGCGACCCGCGCTGATGCTTGTGCGGATTGCTCTTCACCTCATCCCCAAATTTATACCCCGGCCCACCGGTGCCGGTGCCCTGCGGATCGCCGCCCTGAACCATGAAGTCGGCGATGACGCGATGGAACTTGGTCCCATCATAAAACTTTTCCTTTGCCAGGAAGAGGAAGTTGTTGACGGTGTTGGGGGCATCCTTGGCGAACAGGTCACAGACAATCTGCCCGCGCGATGTGTCGAAGGTGGCGGTGTAGTTCTTGTTGGCGTCGATGCTCATCTTTGGCGGGGCGGAATAGGACTTGGCCATGAGGACTCCTTTTTAAGAGGGGCGGATTATAAACAGAACTGGGGCGAACGCACGAAGCCGAACAAAATTGGTCAGGCGATCCGCCGAACCCGTCCATCCCCATGCCCGCTCGATTTCCCCCAGATCCCCGGAATCGGCTTCCGGCAATCCGGACACAGGCCATCCCCCTTGGTCATGCGATTCTCCTTGACCATGAAGCTGAATCGGCGGATGAGCGTGGCGTTGCAGTGATGGCAGCGCGTGTTCTCCCACTCGCCGACCTGGCCGGGAAGATTGCCAGGGTACATATATCTGAGCCCGGCCTGTTTTCCGTATTCGACGACTTTCATCAGGTCATCCGTCGTGGTGCGACGGTAACCATCGGTCATTTTGTAATCGGGATGGAAGGCCGTCATGTGCCAGGGCATCAGCGGATCGACCGAGGCGATGAATTCCGCCATTCGCTTCAGATCATCCGCATCATCACTGAAACTGGGCACCACCAGCGTCACAATCTCCACCCAGAATCCCCGTTCCTTGAGCATCTTGATCGTCGAGGTAACGTTCTCCAAAACGCCGCCGAGCTGGCGATAATTTTTATCGCTGAAGGTTTTGAGATCGACCTTGTAAGCGTCCACGTGCGGCCGGATGAAATCGAGCACCTGCGGCGTGCCGTTGCCGTTTGAGATGTACGCGCACTTCAGCCCCCGGGCTTTGGCGACTTTGAACACATCCACGGCCCATTCGCTGGTAATCAGGGGCTCGTTATAGCTTGAGGCAACGACCGGCGCGCCATGCTTCAAGGCAATATCCACCAGTTGCTCCGGCGTACAGCGCTTGGGCTGACCCACCGCGTCCGGATCGCGCAGCATCTGGCTGGTCACCCAGTTCTGGCAATATCCGCAGTGATAGTCGCACCCAAGCATGCCGAAAGTCAGGGCATCGGAGCCGGGGAGCACGTGCCAAAAGGGTTTCTTTTCAATCGGATCACACGCCAGCACCCCGACATATCCATGGGGGACCTGCAATACGCCATTGTCATTAAATCGCACCCGGCAAACCCCATCGCGGCCCGGCTTGACCATGCAGCGATGCCCACAGGCGAAGCACTGAATGTCGCCGTTTTCCTTGCGTTCGATCAAAGCCTCTGCCGCAGGCGCGCTAAACTGGTGCAGGAACTGCTTGAGCGACTGAAGCTTCTTTTTGTCATCCAATAGTTCGAGTGCCATGTGGCTGCCCTTAGCCCCTCTGCAAATGTGTTCGATCGATTCTGTATGATACTTTACGAAGCGGCGGCGGGCAGGGTTTTTAGACAAATTGCGGGAGTCGGGATCGCAAAGGCTTGATATTGTCGCGCCCGGCCGCATTAATATGCGCTTCAATGTGCAATAACGGGGCTATTTGAGGAAGGAGCTGGATATGTCTCGGTCATGTCTGATGGGTGTGCTGGTGTTGGTGACGGTCGGCCTATTTGGTTGTTCATCAAGCGAGAAAACGTCAACCGGAATGTCCGGGGGCGAGAAGACCTCGACTGCCAAGCCGATGGCCATGGCGATGGAGCCGCAATGGGCCATGAAGGCCGACATCATCGAGGCGTGCAGTTGCCCGATGTTCTGCCAGTGCTATTTCAACGCCGAGCCGGCCGCCCACGGCGAGCACGCGGCCCACGGCGGCGGCGAGCACTTCTGCAAATTCAACAACGCCTACAAGATCACCAAAGGCAATTGGGGCGCCACCTCGCTCGACGGCGCAAAATTCTGGCTGTTTGGCGATCTCGGCGGCGACTTCAGCAAAGGTCAGATGGACTGGGCCGTCCTCACCTTCGATAAGGATGTGTCGCCCACGCAGCGTGAGGGAATCCAGAAGATCATGACCTACGCGTTCCCCGTAAAATGGAATTCGTTCACCGTCGGGCCGGAAGGCAGGGTCGAATTCAAGCCCGGCAAAGACAAGGCAGTTGCGCGTCTAAATGGCGGCCAGACCGCCGAAATTCAGCTCAAGCGCGCTGAAGGGATGTCCAGTGAGCCGATCGTGATTAAAAATCTGCGCTACTGGGGCCTACCCCGAAATGACGGCTTCATCCTGATGCCCAACGAGGTCGAAGCACTTCGCGCCGCCCCGGCCGGCAAACAGGCCTATGAGTTTAAGGGAAGCAACGGCTTCATGATCACCGTTGACATCAACTCCAATGATGTGGCAAAAACCGCCAAGGGTGGCTGAGCAATCCGTGAGATTGGATTGTCACGAGCGAGAGCGCTGTTCCAATGCGCGCCGCAGGATGTCGGCGTTGCGGATGTTGGCCTTGAAGCCGACGTCGGCGAGGTCACCCAGGAACGGGACCAGCCCGATCAGCCAGTCAAAGACCAGGTTGAGGAGCATGCGCCCGCGCACGAAAAATCCCAGTTTGTGCTGCTGCGCCACATATATCGGATAAAGGCCGATCAGCAGGGAAATCGAATCGCCAACGACAGGCAGCAGGCCGATGATCGCATCCAGTCCGAAGCGGATGCCGCCGAAGGAGAATTCGGTGTCGAGAAGCTCGGCCAGGCGCTGCACGTTCTCCATGTCGCGCTGGGAGTTGCGCACCCCGCGCTCCCGCCGCGCATCACGTCTTCGGGTTTCAACACGAATCGATTCTTCCATGCCACTAATATGCCCGCCGGAGAGGGATGTTCGCCGCCTTGGTAGGATGGGTTGATGGAGGTTGATAACTGGATCAGCGGCCTGCCCCGGGGCGGCGGTGTCATGCCCTGGGTGGCGATGGCGGCGACCGCGGCCATCGCCGCTTCGCCGGTGGGACGCAGGATTTTTTCGCTCGCGGCCCGGGCCGCGGATGCCCTGGCGAAAAACACCGCGGGAGCGGTGCTGACCGTGGCCGCGTTCGCTCTTGCCGTCACGGCAACAATCTCGGTCCTGGTCGATTTTCCCGAGCCGGCGGTTCACGATGAATTCAGCTACGTTCTCGCCGGCGAGACATTCGCCCACGGCCGGCTGACCAATCCGAAGCATCCGCTGTGGGAATTCTTCGAGACGATTTACGTCATTCACGATCCAACCTATCAATCGAAATATCCGCCGGGCCAGGGCCTGGCGCTTGCGGCCGGAATCGCAATTGTGAACGAGCCGATTGTTGGCGTCTGGCTTGGCACCGCGCTGGCGTGCGGCGCGGTGATGTGGATGTTGCTGGCGTGGCTTCCCCGGCGATGGGCGGTGGCCGGCGGATTTTTGGCGGCGTTGCATCCGGTGATGATTCAATGGGGGGAATCATTCTGGGGCGGCGCGGTGGCGCTGACCGGCGCGGCGCTGTTGCTGGGGGCGCTGTGGAGATTGTGGGATCAGCCAAAATTTCGAGATGGATTGATCCTGGGAATCGGGGTTCTCATTCTCGCCATCAGCAGGCCGTTTGAAGGATTGCTCTTATGTATCCCAGTGGCGGTCGCGCTGCTGCTTTGGATGGTCCATCGCGCGCGAAAAGGAGAGGCGGCAATAGTTCTGAGAAATGTGGTGCTGCCCTGCCTGCTCGTGCTTCTGCCTGGCGTCCTTTGGATGGGATATTACAACTGGCGCGTCACCGGCCATGCGCTGCTCATGCCGTACATTCGTCACGATCAAATCTACGGCCGCACGCCCCATTTCGTGTGGCAGGACCTGCGCCCGCCGAAGCTTTACAACAATCCCGAGCTTGCCCAGCAACACGACCGTTGGGAATCAGAGCATTGGCAACGGCAGCAGACCCTCGCCGGATGGGGCAAGGAAGTCGGCAGGAAAGTTTTTCGGCTGGCCCACGGATTTTTTCAGCCTCTGGCGCTGCTGGTTCCACTCTTAATGCTTCCTCGAGCGCTGCGCCGCGACAGATGGCTGCAACTGGCGGCCGCGATCATTCTGTTTTTCATCATCGGATGCTGGGGGATCACCTGGAATATTCTGCTTCATTACGCGGCCCCCATCGCGCCGCTGGCTCTCGTCCTATTGATTGCGTGCCTGATCGAAATGGCCCAGCGCGGTGGAACTTGGCGCATGGCGTTACAGGTCGTGCTGGGCCTCTTCCTGCTCTCCCTCTGGCCAACCTACAGCTTCATCAAGGAAGCCCAAACCAGCGGCCCCCAGTTCACTCGCGCGAAGATCGTCAATACCGCCCTCGCATCGTATCCCGGCGAGAAACAACTCTTCATCGTGCGCTATCTTCCCGGGCACAACGAGCACGTCGAGTGGGTTTACAACGGCGCGGACATCGACAATCAGCGGATCGTCTGGGCACGCGATCTGGGCCCCCAGAAATTGCCGACGCTCCTGGACTATTACAAAAATCGACGAAAATGGCTCATCGAAGTCGGCCCGCTCGAAGTAACTCCCAAACCACTCGGATGGCAATTGCCTGAGGGAAATCGGCGGTAGGTCCGGCTTGTGCCGGACAATTTACGCAAGTATCTCCTCAATCCGCCGCACTGTCCCCTCATCCAGCTTAATACCGCTCGCCTCGACATTCTCTTCCACCTGCTTCGGCTTGCTGGCCCCGGTGATGCAACTGCTTATCTCCGGCCGTCGCAACACCCACGCCAGGGCGAGCTGTGCCATCGTGCAATTCGCCTCTCGTGCCACTCCCTCCACCTTCTGCACCTTTGCCAGCAGCTCCTTGTCATCCGTCCACTTCTTGATGAACAAATTCTGCCGCGAATCGGCCGCCCTGCTGTCGGCCGGAAATTGCTGCCCCGGCCAATACTTCCCCGTCAAAACCCCTTGCGCCAGGGGCGAAAAAACCACCTGCCCGATCCCCGCCTTATTACACAGCGGAAAAATCTGCGGCTCGATGTACCGCTGGAGCATGTTGTATTGCGGCTGCGAACTTTTGGGCTTTTCCAGCCCCGCCTCCGCGCAAATCTGAAGACAGTTCGCGATCTGCTCCACCTGCCACTCGCTAAACCCCCAGTAAATCACTTTCCCGCGCCGAATCAGATCATCCATCGCGCCGATCGTCTCTTCCAGCGGCGTCTCGGGATCGAAGCGATGACATTGATAAATGTCGAGATAGTCCGTCCGCAGCCGCCGCAGCGAAGCATCGCAGGATTCCATGATGTGCTTCCGCGACAGCCCTCGGTCATTGGGCCCCGGCCCGGTGGGGAAAAAGCACTTGCTGGCCAGCACATACTCGCCTCGCCTTCGATCCTTCAGCAACTGCCCCCACACCTCCTCGCACTTCCCCTGCGCATAGACATCGGCCGTGTCGTAGAAATTGACTCCCAGATCAAACGCCTTGTTCATCACCCCACGCGCCACCTCGACATCAAGGGCATTCCCGAAAGTAAGCCAGCCACCCAGCCCAATCTCAGACACCTTCACACCCGCATCACCAAGTCTTCGGTATTGCATCCGCGTAGTGTAGTGCTACCGGCAACAATAAAAAATCGCGGGCGGCCCAGGCCACCCGCTCCTTCCCCCTATGCATCCAAAAGACTTTTGATCCGCGCGGTGCGGGTGGCGTAGGACGCTTCGTCAACGGCGGGCGTGGCGCGGGCGGTGCTCAGAACCTCCGTCAACGGAACCCAACTCTTGCACCCCGCATATTGCGGCGTGTTTTGTATCGTGATCGGCCGCTCCAGCAGATAGGTCCTCACCAGCAGCAAATAGAGCGGATTCGCTGGCCGGTAGTTGAAGCGCATGTCGACCAAAGGTGGGGTCCAGATGTGCTCCGATTCCAACCGATTCATCTGCCCCCGATCCTTCAGACGAATAATGTCCGTCACGCTGGCCGCGCTGGAAATGGAAATCTCCGCAGGCTCCGCACTCATTTGCACGAGTCTTCCCCGCTCCTCCTGCTTGAGCATCTGCGCATTCTGATGGAGATAGGTCGGAAAGAGAAAAAACTGCGGATTCTCCAGCTCAAATCCACCGATCGCTTCCAGAATCCCGCCCTTGCGCAACAGGATGATCTGCCTGCCCTCCTCCAGGGCATTGCACACCGACGCCCATTCCTTCAGCGCGACATTCAAGCGTTGCGGTAATTCCATAGGCCCAGCCCGCCAGTTTGCTCGTTCATCACTTGGGCAGGTGCGCGTTAGTTTATGAGCTATGCTCCCAACTCGCCATTCATCCATCCTCATCTGTCTGCTTGCCATCGCCACCGCTGCATTCGCGAATGACAGTCAATCAAAATTCGACGACAGCACCGTCCGCGGCCTCGTCGCCCACGGCCAATCTCTCGCGGAAAGCGGCGACCATACCGCTGCTGTCGAGAAATATGACAAGGCGATTGCCCGCGACCCCGCATCGGCCGACGCTCACGCATGGAAGGCCGCCAGTCTGATCTCGCTCAATCGATTGGATGACGCCGACGCGGAGATCCAGCGAGCGACAAAGCAAAATGGAGATGAATTCACATATCAAATGATCGCCGGCAAGCTGGAAATTGCCCGCGGCAATATCGACGCCGGAAGCGCGTTGTACGATCGAGCGGCCAAGAACTCCCCTCGAGATGCCGGAAAGGTTTACGCCGATCTGGCGGCCGCGCTGGTCGAGCGGAAGGATGAGAAATTAACTAGCCGCATCGAATCCGCCCTGAAATCCGCCGCCGCCGCCAGTCCCCCGCACCTGGATGCGCTTTTCAACCTCGGCCAAAGCTACGTCAGCGCCGGCAAGCCCGAAGGCAGCGATTATTTGAAGAGATATTTAGATGCGCAGGCAAAACTGCCCGAAGATCAGCGCGACAAGCAAAAAATGCAGTTGGCTCGCAAGATGATCCGCGCCGTCGATATCCTGAACCAGGTGCGGTAGGTCGGGCACTCTTGCCCGACACTTTTCGGACCAATTAAGAAACACCGGCCATCCAGTAGAAAAAATAAGGTGCTCTGGATCGGCCGGTGTTTTTTTCCGCGTCGCGGAATGCTTCTCACGCCGCCAAGGGCTGCGTCGACAAATACAATCCCAGCATCCCGCGATCCAGATCGTCCATCTCGATCAGCCGGCCACCGAGGTCGTAATGCTTGTCATCCACCTTGGCCACGCGGCACACGGCCATCCATCCGATCCACTCGGTCTTCGGCTTGGCCACACCACTCGCGGTGTCGATAAATGGGCTGATGCCCGCGTAGGTCGGCAGCTTCAACCGCAGGCGGATCTGCTGGTCAGCGCGGACGGGCGTTTGGGTGCGGATTCGCATTCCTCCGGAGGACATATCCATAAGCTCGCCGACCACAACGCCGGCCTTGCTCCGCACATCCCAACGCTCAACAGGGATCGCCTGCTGTTGCAGATCGTGGCGGCGATGTGCTCGCCGCTCCACACCGGCCCCTTTCCGCTCGATTCGTTTTCTCATGGCTGTGGGCGTGTTCATCGAAGTGCTCCCGTTAATCTGGCTAATCTGGCACTTGATGTATCGGCGGGACTTTACACTCTCTTTCGTTAATTTGGATAAATTAGGAGGGGCAGGTATAGGATTACCTTATCGGACGCTTCACTTCGGCAGCGAATTCGACAAGTTTGGACATCGCCGCTACGGTAACGGCGTAAATGCGCTGTAGGGTCCGCTTCAGCGGACGTTTGCCGAGCTTCGAGGATTTCGATTCGTGTCCCGCGTCATTCTTCTTCTGGTCATGGCGGTCTGGCTCGTGGGGGCGGAAAAGCGCCAACACAGACCAACGCCCCCACATCACTCAATGGCGCTCCTTTTGGGCGGTTATGTGGCCATGGTCGCGGCCGTGGCGATCTGGTCCAGATTGCTGGCCCGACGCTCCGTTCACAGCAGCTTTCGCCGCTCATTTCGGCGATTCAACCACGGAATGCTTTTCATCCGCTGGCTGATCCCCGCCTGGATGGCGCTCGATGTGGCGCGCGGCGGCGCATGGACGCAATTGGTTCTGGCCCACTTCGGCTCAAAACTCCAACTCCCCGCAATGATCGTCGGCATCGCCCCGGCCATGCTCACCTGGATGGCGCTCTGGTGGGCCGAATATCCCGCCGAGCGCGCCATGCGCGAACAGAACATCCTCGATGAGCTGATGCACGGCATGCCGGTGCACGACCCACCGCCGCTGCCGCGTATGTTCATCACCTCCCTCCGCCAGCAGTTGCTGCCGATCGTGCTGCCCGTTCTGCTGATCATGTTCTTGCGCGACGTGGCGGCCTTCACACCGTTCTTCCTCAAATATACCGACTTGTTGATGGTGCCGGCGGCCGTGGTGGTTTACTTGGTCTCGCCGTTCCTCCTGATATGGCTGTTCAACGCGCGGCCGCTGGAAGACTCGGCTCTCCGACAACGCCTCGAGGCGATCTGCAGGCGCTGCGGCCTGCGTTACCGCAACATCATGCTCTGGCAGACCGACTACAGCATGGCCAATGCCGCGGTGATCGGCCTGCTCCCCGGCTGGCGCTATGTGCTCCTGTCCGACCGGCTCCTGGAGACCATGACTGACCCGGAGATCGAGGCGGTTTTCGCGCATGAATTAGGCCACATCGTTCACAACCATATGGCGTGGTTCGTGGTGTTCTTTGCGATCCTCGTCTTGGCGAGTCTGGGGCCGGGGCAAATGTTGGAGAAATGGATCCGGGACCAGGGCCACGAACCTCTTCTCCGCAGTTATTTGTTCGGCACCACATGGGCATTGATTCTCGTCGCCGCCACCCTTGTGCTGTTCGGATATCTGAGTCGGCGGCTGGAGCGCCAGGCGGATGTCTTCGCCGCCAGAATGATGGAGATCAATTGGGGATGGCCGGCGCCGCCATTGCCGCCGATGGAATCTTGCACCCCCACGTCAACCAGCGGCGTGCCTCGATCCCACGTGGGCCAGAAAGGCTCAGCCATTTTCGCCACTGCGCTTCAAAGAGTGGCGTTCGTCAACAATATTCCCGTTCGAGCCCGCGGACTTTTTCATCCCAGCATCGAACGGCGGCTGCGGTATCTGGAAGAAATGAGTGCCGATCCGATCAAGACGAGCCGCTTTGATCAGTCGATGGGGCGACTGTACGTTCTCATGATTGTCACCTTGTCGACTTGTGCGTTGGCGACGATGCGTGTGATGTGGCCAACCGCAGACAAGGCGAACAACGTGAAGTTTCAGCCTCTAGAGTCAGGTCCTGATATTACGTGAGAATTGGAAGCGATGTCGTTTGACCGGCCTGCTCCTCCCGCCTCCGAAGCTGCCCACACGCCGCATCAATATCCCTTCCCCTGCTTTTCCTCACATGCACATTCACTCCCCCCTCGCGCAGGATTTCCTGAAACCGCACCACATCCCCCGACTTCGGCCTGCCATACGGCAATCCCGCCACTTCGTTGTAGCGAATTAAATTCACATTCGCCCGAATCGTCCGGCAAACCTTCAACAACTCGCGCGCCTGCTGCGCCTGATCATTCACACCTGCCAGCAAAATATATTCAAACGTGATCTCCCGCCCCGTCTTCTCAAAATAATATCTGCACGCATCCAGAATATCCGGCAGCGCAAAATGATCGGCCCACGGAATCAATTCCCTCCGCAACGGCTCATTGGGCGCATGCAGCGACAAGGCCAGATTCAGCGGCAATTGTTCGTTGGCCAGATCCCGAATCCGCGACGGAATTCCCACCGTCGAGATCGTGATCTTCCGCGCGCCAATATTGAACCCACTTTGCTCGTGCAGCACCCGCACCGCGGTTATCACCTGTGAATAATTCGCCAGCGGCTCCCCCATCCCCATGAAAACCACATTGCTGATCCGCTCCCCCTGGGGAAACAAGATCCGGTTGAGCGCATACACCTGCTCCACAATCTGCGCCGCCGATAGGTTGCCCTTTACCCCCTCGATCCCGCTCGCACAGAATTTACACCCCACCGCACACCCCACCTGCGAGCTGACACAAGCCGTCCGCCTTGGGCCATCCGGGATCAGCACCGTCTCCGCGTTCTTCCCATCCGGCCAGGTCAGCAGCAGCTTCGTCGTGCCATCGGTGCTGTCTTGCCGCCGCGTGATCGTCCCGCTCGCAAATTCCAGGCGCTCCTTGAGCATCGCCCGATCCGCCTTGGAGAAATTGGTCATCTGATCCGGGTCGCTGACCAGCTTCTGATAGACCCAGTCGTACAGTTGAGTTACGCGGAATGCCGGCCATCCCCACGCCCGCATCTCAGCGGCCGCGGCGTCCGCGCCAAGCCCTAAAAAGGGCAGTTTGCAAGGAGAGGGGGGGTCAGATGGCATACAATTTGTACGAAGGTCAGCGCCCCGTGATCGGTACAACCTTACAATTGCCGTCCGGGGAGCGGATTTAAAGCCGATTTTTCGTTGACCTGGCCGACAATAACTGCTTTGCTGGAGCGGTGCAAATGAGCGTCTCTCCCGCCAATTCCCGTCCAGGCACGGATAAAAGCACAGAGGAGAAACCACTGCGCGCTTCCGATCCCCATGCTCCGCACAAAGGCGCTGCTGCCGCCAAAGGAGGCGGCAACGGCAAGGGTCCGTCCACGAGCGAGCCCATCACTGATGAGCAGCTGCTTGAATCCTATCGAAAGGATGACAAGGCCGGATTTTCGCAACTCGTCGAACGTTATCAGCGCGAGCTGTTTCATTTCCTCGTTCGCTTCCTCGGTGATCGCGCCGCCGCCGAAGATGTATTCCAGGAGACATTCCTCCAGGTGCACCAATCGGCCGCGCAGTTCGATCCCTCGCGACGTTTCCGCCCATGGCTCTTCACCATCGCGGCCAACAAAGCCCGTGATCTCATGCGCTCCCAGGCCCGCCGGCCAACTAATCCTCTCCAGGCCTCCATCAGCCCCGGCGACGAGGAGAGCGGCCAATTCATCGACCTGATGCAGTCCACGCAGGCCGCCCCCGGACAGGCGATGGAAAAGGAAGAATTGCAGAAGCTGGTGCACAGCACGGTCATGAGCATGCCCGATCATTTGCGGGAAATTCTGCTGCTCTCCTATTTTCACCAGTTCCCTTACAAGCAAATCAGCGATATTTTGGCGATTCCGCTGGGCACCGTTAAGTCCCGGCTCCACGCGGCAGTTGCGCACTTTGCCGACCGCTGGCGGGCGATTGAAGAGAACAAATCGGTTTCGCACTAGTAGTAGTGTTGGCGGTTTGACGATGCACATTGAGTGAAGGGGCAGGGACAAGTGTTGTAGTGGCCGGCGGAAGAGTTCGCGGCCGGGTTCAGGATGGTAGGAACACATCTGATGTGAGCGACGATGGCGTCGCCCAATATCGAGTTGAGGAAGACATGTTCAAACTAAGCGATGATGACGGTCGGGCTGTCGACATGCTTCTAGATACTTCCGCATCCTCCAACGGCAACGGCGGGCACACCTTCAGCGCTGCCCCAGCGCCGTTCCGCCAGCGGCTGGAATCCGTCGAATCAATTCTGAACCTGCTCAAAGAAATGCCCCAGATTGACCCGCCCAAAAGCCTCGTCGCCAAGACCTTGCAGGCCGTCGAGCGCCGCCGCGCAAAACGCCCGGCCAAATTTGCCCCGGCACAAGGCGACCCATCGCAACAACGAAGACCCACGGCTTGATCGTAGCGTGGGCGTTTCGCCCATGTCCGTTTTCAAATCTCCCGCAGCGCTTTGATTAACTGGTCAATTTCTTCATCACTGTGATCACACGAAAGCGTAATCCGCAATCGGCTCGTCTCGCGCGCCACTGTTGGCGGCCTGATTGCGATCGCCAGAATCTGTTTCTCGCGCAGATGATTCGCCGCCTCCACCGCCCGTTTTTCCGATCCGAGAATTACCGGAACAATCGGCGAATCCCCCTCGCCAATCTCCTGCCCCGCGCTCTTCAACTCTTCACGCACTCGCCGCGCCAATTCACGCACCCGCGCCTGTCGCGTCGGCTCCGCTCTCATCACTCCAATCGCCGCCTCAATCGCACTCGCAACCGCCGCCGGAATCGCAGTGGAATAAACATATGCCCGCCCCCAGTTCACCACTCCATCGCAGAAAATCCTTGTCCCACAGATCGCCCCCCCCACCACGCCCGCAGCTTTGGAAAGCGTCACCAGGCTCACATCCACCACATCCGCAAAACCTTTTTCCGCCGCATATCCGGCCCCATCGCGCCCATAAACCCCGCTCCCATGCGCCTCATCCAGCACCAGCACAAACGGATACCGCCGCTTCAACTTCGCAATCCCCTCCAGATCCGCCGCATCCCCATCCATGCTGAAAATCGATTCGCTAACCACAACCTGGAGCTGCCCTTCATGCGCATCTCCCAGCAAGCGCTCCAGCTTTTCCAGATTGTTATGTGGAAACACCCGGAACTCCCGCCCCGATCCCCTCACCGCATCCACCAGTGATGCGTGGCACAGCTTATCCAACAAAAACCTCGACCCACCCTGATGCAATCCCTCCACCGCCGAGATCGTCTGCACAATCGCATGCGCTGCCTGATACCCGCTGGCCAACAACAGCGCTGCCTCACTCCCCTTCCATCGCCCAATTGCCTCCTCGGCCGATCGATGCGCCTCCGTAAACCCGCTCACCAACGCCGATGCGCCACTCCCCGCTCCATATTTCGCCAACGCCTCCTGCGCTGCCCGAATCACCGCGGGATGGTGGGTCAGCCCCAGGTAATCATTCGATGCAAAATTGACGTATCGCCTCCCGTCGATCTCGACATGCACCGAATCGATCGTCGTAAGTGGAATTCTTTTGCGAAGCTGATGCTCCGCGCCCCGGCGAGATAGCTCCTGCTCGAACAGATCGTTAAGCCACTCGCCGCCCGTCATTTTCCGCTCTGGCTCATTCCGCGTTCGAGTCGGCGGTTTCCTCATCCGGCCCCTCGGGCATTTCCGCCACATCCCCGGCCTCATCCTCAATCGCCGCCCCCGTCAAGTCACTGAGCTTCTGCTTCATCAGCCGCCCCACCTTGAACTTAACCGTCCGCTTCTCCGGGACTTCCACCGGCTGCAACGTCTTGGGGTTCTGAGCGCGACGTGCCTTACGCAACTTGGTCTCGAAAACACCGAAGTCTCGGAATTCGAGGCGGTTACCTTTGCCCAGCTCGCTGATAATCTCATCGAGAAATTGCTGAACCACCCGCTTGACCTGCACCCGCCGATGGCCCGTCGAATCGGCAATGCGGTCAATGAGTTCCTTCTTGGTTATTGTCGCCATATCGTTCCTCGCGAGGCTGGTAAAATGCGACGTGATCCGGAGTTAAGTTATATGATCCCATCGTCAAACAGGTGCGTCAAGCACGAAGTGCCTCTTATCGCAAACCACTAGGCTGGCCCCGCTTTTCATCAAGCCCCAGACGTGAGGCGGTCGCTCCCAAACGCAGTCCAATGGCCGCTCTCGCTCACCTAAAATGTCCCTTTTTAGTGCCCCAAGACAGGTCAGCCCGATGCGCCATGTCTTGATGGCACCAGCCATTGCTGAGCATGGCCCAGTTCCCCCGGTTTGTCAACGATAACTAACCCCGATCTTCTCCACGATGGCCCGCCGGACATAATGGTCGGTCCCGTCATTGGTCATTCGGTCATCCGTGCGAAGATAGAAATAGCTGGTGGTCACATCCTCAAAACCGATGAACACGCCCGGCTGCCGCTGGTCCCGGGGCAGCATGACGGCCGGCTCCCCCTGGGCAATGGGGGGCGAAAAGGCCAGGGAAGTTGCTGGGATCTCGTTATACACATGGGGGGTGTTGAGCGTCTGAGGCAACTGCTTGCCGGCGCAACCGCCCACGAGACTTACAGCGAGGATCATGATCAGTTTTCGCATCAAAGTGCCAACAATTTCAAAAATGATGCCACCAGGCAGCACTCGCGCCGGCTACTCTGATAATGCGCCTGAAAATTGACAGCACCAGCACCCACCGCAAGTCCGTTTATGCCGGATGGTGATTCCCCGCATCAAGCCGGCCGCGGTTGATGAAATCAGACGACTTCGCCGCTCTCTCTCGCTTTGCCCTTCCGGGTCCGCATGGTCAACTTGGCCGGCTCATTGCTGACAATGGTAAAGGGAGGAATGCTGTTGGTAAGGAACACATTGCCATTGATCGTGGCCCCCCGCCCAATCACCGTATCGCCGCCCAGGATCGTCGCTCCGGCATAAATCGTCACATCATCCTCAATGGTCGGATGCCGTTTCTGGCCGCGCAGCAGTTGCCCGAATGCCGGCGCCAGCGCCCCCAGCGTCACACCCTGATACACCTTCACATTATTTCCAATCTCCGTCGTCTCCCCAATCACCACGCCGGTGCCGTGATCGATGAAAAAACTCTTTCCAAGTTTCGCGCCAGGATGAATATCAATCCCCGTTTCGCTGTGCGCGTGCTCGGTCATGATCCGAGGCAGCAGCGGCACCTCAAGCTTGTGAAACTCATGCGCCAATCGCTGCACCGTGATCGCGAACAATCCCGGATAGCAGAAAATCGTCTCATCCGCGCTCTGCGCGGCCGGATCGCCCTCAAAAGCCGCCGCCACATCGCTCGCCAGCATCTGCCGAACCGCCGGAATACGCCGCAAAAATGTGTCCACGATTTCGGCCGCCTTGTTGTCGCATTCCTTGCATTGCTCGCCATTCCCGTTGGCCCCGGGAATCTGCTGGCTGTAGCGCAGGCAGCAGCGCACCTGCTGATAGAGCATCTCCGAGACTTCCAGCACCAGCTCACCGATGCGATAGGAAATATTCGATGCCGTCAGCCCCTGCTCGCCAAAATAACCGGGAAAAATGAGCTGACGCAGGCGCTTAATCGCCTCGACGATCACATCCTTGCTCGGGAGGTAAACACGGTTGAGATGCTGAAGCGCCGGCTCGCCGCCCAGGCTGCCGACGATTTGTTCAATGATGGCGGGAAGCTCTTCGTTAAGCTGCTGGTGAGTCATAAAATCAACGCGGCTGATCCAGGCCGGGCTCCGAAAAGTTTTTGGTCGGTAGGGTTCGCTGTAGGGTCCGCTTCAGCGGACGCCGGAGGAGGGGCGGCGCATCACGCGCCGCACATACAGACGCACCGGGCTGGGGGAAGGAGCATCATTTATCCGATCATATCCCTTGCGGCCGGCCCCGGCAATTCCATAATTTCCGACGGCGGCGATCTGCGGTGGGGCGGACATTCCTGTCCGCCATTTATGGGTGACTGAATGGACGCCTTAATGATCGGCATCTCCGGCCTGCGCGGCACCATCGGCGGCTCCCTCACGCCCACCGTTGTCACCAACATGGCCATGGCCTTCTCCACCTGGCTCCGCCAAAACCAAACACCGATCAACAACCGCTTCTTCCGCCTCGTTTTCGGCCGCGATTCCCGCCCCAGCGGCCCCTGGGTCCGCGATGCCGCCGCCTCCGCGCTCGTCGCATCCGGCGTCGAGCTGATCGACCTCGACATCGTCACCACCCCCGGCGTCGCCATGATGGTCAGGCACCTCCAGGCCGACGGCGGCATCATCGCCACCGCCTCGCACAATCCCATCCAATGGAACGGCCTGAAACTGCTCAACTCCCAAGCCGTCCCCCCCCCGCCGGAAGATGCAGCGCAAATCATTCAGCTCTACGAGCAGGCCGCCTCCTATTACGCCCCCGTCGAAAATCTTCTCCCTCCAAAAAAGAACAGCGAGACCCACGCTCTCCACATCAAGCGTGTCATCGAGCATGTTGATGTCCTGGGCATCTCCACCAAGCGTTTCAAGGTCGTCCTCGACAGCGTCAACGGCGCTGGCTGTATCGCCACCGCGACTCTTCTGTCCAAACTCGGCTGCCAGCTCATTCACATCAACAACGTCCCCAACGGCCTCTTCCCCCACGAGCCAGAACCCACCGCACAAAATCTCGTCGGCCTCACCGAAGAAGTCCGCCGCCAAAGAGCCCACATCGGCTTCGCCCAGGACCCCGACGCCGATCGCCTGGCCATCGTCGATGAAACCGGCCGATACATCGGCGAAGAATATTCCCTCGTCCTCGCGGCCAGATTAATCCTCGCCAAAAAACCCGGCGTCGCCGTCGCCAACCTCTCCTCCAGCCGAATGCTCGACGACGTCGCCGCTGCCCACGCCGGCCAGGTCATCCGCACTCCCGTCGGCGAGGCCCACGTCGTCAAGGCCATGCTGCAAAACCACTCCGCCATCGGCGGCGAAGGCAACGGCGGCGTCATCGACACCCGCATCGTCCCCGGCCGCGATTCCCTCGTCGGCATCGCCTACGTGTTGCAACTCCTCTCCGAGCGCAACAAAACCATCAGCCAGTTGGTTGCCGAAATCCCCCGCTACGAAATCCTCAAAACCAAATTCGAGTGCAAACGCGAGGACGCCAACCGCGCCGTCGAAGCGCTCAAAGAAGAATTCGCCAGCGAAAAAATCGACACCCAGGACGGAATCCGCATCGACTGGGAGCGCTCCTGGGTCCACGCCCGCCCCAGCAACACCGAACCCATCATGCGCATCATCGCCGAAGCCCCGACGCTGCAAGAAGCCCAATCCCGCATCGATCAGGTGCGGGACGTTGTGCGGCGGGCGATAGGCGTATAATTGAGTCATGGCAAAACGATCGGCAGAAGAACTCGGTATTCCTCCCGACCTGTTTGCGGATTTTGAGGCCGCGGCTAGGCGCCCGCTCGAACAGCGCCTACGGTATGCATTCATAAAGACTTACAAACCCGTTCTCGATGATGCCCCCTACCGCTCATTTGAAACCATGGAAGAATATCGCCGGTGGTGCGAGGCAAACTTGCCGAAATGGCTGGGATATGCCCGAGTTTGAATATCGTCAGGCTGAAGAGATTCGCGACGCCTTCAACCGGCATCGAGTTCGCTATCTTTTCATTGGAAAGTCCGGGGCGATCCTCCTGGGTTTTCCTGACACGACTCAGGATGTCGATCTCTTTATCGCCAAGACCATCGAAAATGGGCGCGCCCTCTCGGCAGCACTAATCGAGCTTGGCTTTCCGCTCACTCCCACACAAGTCGCCGATATCGAGCGCGGGAAAGACTTCGTCCAACTGAGGGAAGGCCCCTTCGATATCGATCTGGTATTTGCTCCCGATGGAATTGAGCGCTTTGAGGACGCTTGGCAACGGCATGTCGAGGTAAAGGGGTTTCCGGTTTGCCATTTGGACGACATCATTGCAAGCAAAGCAGCGGCAAAGAGAGAAAAAGACCTTGAGTCCCTTCCTCGCCTCGAGCTTTTTCGCAGATATTGGCAGGATCGGTTCAACGATCCGTAATTTCATCGGCCAATTCGCTTCACAAACTCCCCCTCACTAATCACCTCCACCCCCAACTCCTTCGCCTTATCCAACTTGCTCCCGGCCTTTTCGCCGGCGACGACGAAATCCGTGCTCTTGCTCACGCTCCCGGCCGGCTTGCCGCCTGCCTGGCGGATGGCGTCCTGGATCTCCTGACGTGAGAACTTCTCGAACGTGCCCGTGGGGACGACAGTCTTGTCTGTGAGCGGTCCGCCGGTCGTGCGGCGCTTGGGCTCGGTCATGTTGATGCCGGCCCTTTCCAGGTGCGTCCAGGTGTGCCGGCCGACTTCGCTGTTGAAAAACGTGTGCAGCGAATTCGCCACCTCCGGCGTGGCCGGC
>JBGPEF010000022.1:0-21389 GCA_041482675.1 Tepidisphaeraceae bacterium
ACCTTGGCCATGTTGTTCAGATGCCGCATGGTAATGAAATCTTCCAGGCCATAGGCTTTGCGGAGAGGGATGGCGAGGGTGATGACCATGGCGAAGCCGGAGTAAATTGCGCCGGCGACGAAGTAGGGGGGAAATATCGTGGTGTGCCAGCCGGGGGTTTGGGAGACGGCAAAATCGAAGCTGACGACGGTGTGGACGGAGACGACAAGGGGAGCCGCCAATCCCGCCAGCAGTAAATACGCGGTCTCGTAGCGGTGCCAGTGCATGGCTGAGCCGCGCCAGCCCATCGCGAGGATTCCGTAGATCCAGCGGCCGGCGCGATTGGAAGTCCGGTCGCGGAGGGTGGCCAGGTCGGGAATGAGGCCAATGAACCAGAAGAGAAGCGAGATGGTGAAGTAGGTGCCGACGGCGAAGACATCCCAGACGAGCGGGCTGCGAAACTGTGGCCAGAGGCCCATGGTGTTGGGATAGGGGAAGAGGTAGTAAAGCTTGGGGACGCGGCCCAGATGCATGACGTGGAAGATGCCAGCGCACGCGACAGCGAACAGGGTCATGGCTTCGGCGAAGCGATTGATGCTGGTGCGCCATTCCTGCTTGAGGAGCAGGAGGATGGCGGAGATGAGAGTGCCGGCGTGGCCGATGCCGATCCACCAGACGAAATTGAGGATGTCGAATCCCCAGGCGACGGGGATGTTGATGCCAAAGAGCCCGATGCCGCGGATGAGGAGCATGCCGATGGTGTAGAACATGACCATCATCAGGATGAAGCCGATGGCAAAGCCGAGGATCCAGCCGCGGCCTGTTTTGCGGGTGAGGACGATGGAGGAGATCTTTTCGGTGACCGAGGAATAGGTATAGCGCGGGTCGAGGATCGGACTCGATGCGGCGGGGGCGGGATGGGTGGCATGATCGGCCATGCTCAGACAGCGCCTCCGGCGTTGGTAAATCTTTTTAAGTAGCGGGTGCGCGGTTTGGTGTTCAGTTCTTCGAGAAGGGAGTAATCGTGCGGTTGTTTTTGCAATTGGGCGACAGGGCTCTTGGGCCAGTTCAGATCGCCGAAGATGATGGCTTGCGTCGGGCAGGCCTGCTGGCAGGCGGTTTGGAGGTTTTGCATGGCGCGGTCCATCAGTTGGCGAGCGGCCTGTTTCTCGCCATCGGTGGTGGATTCGGAGAACTGGACTTCGAGTTTTTTGACTTCGACCCGGGTGCGGTTGAGGCGCTGCACGCAGTAGGTGCATTTCTCCATCACGCCGCGCTCGCGAACGGTGACTTCGGGGTTGGCCCGGAGGAGGTAAGTGGGATCTTCGGGTTTGGTGTATTGGAAGAAGTTGAAGCGACGGACTTTGTAGGGACAGTTGTTGGAGCAGTATTTCGTGCCGATGCAGCGGTTGTAGGTCATCTCGTTGAGCCCCTCGGCACTGTGCGTCGTGGCGGCGACGGGGCAGACGACTTCGCACGGAGCTGATTCGCAGTGCATGCAGGGGACGGGCTCGAAGTAGGTGTCGGGGTCGGCGTGGGATTCGCCGTGATAATAAGTGTCGATGCGCAGCCAGTGCATCTCGCGGCTCATGAGGACTTCTTCCTTGCCGACGATGGGGATGTTGTTTTCGGCCTGACAGGCAATCACGCAGGCGTTGCAGCCGATGCAGGTGTTGTTGTCGATGGTCATCGCCCACTGGTGGCCTTTGGAATAGTCCCAATCAGGGAAGAGTGAGAGGGAAAATCGCTTTTGGCCTTCATGCCCGGCGTGCTGAGTCTGTGGATGAGAAATTTCATCCTTGAACTGCCCGATCGTGCTGGTGCGAATCAGCTCGCGTGTGCTGGGCGTTTCGATCATCTGGTGCGGCTGCGTGCAGGCCAGTTGATACGTTTCGCCAGTGCGCATGATGCGAACATTGGCGAACCAAGGCGAGTCTGCGCTGCGAATCTTGTAAGCATCGAACCCCGTCTTTTGCCCATGGCCCAGATAGACGGTGACCGAGCCATCCGGATGACCCGGCATGATCCACACCGGAGCCTTCACCGCGCCGCCGCGCGATTCAAGGCTCACCACATCGCCGTTGCTGACATTGAGTTCTTTCGCCAGCGACGGGCCGATCAACGCGGCGTTGTCCCACGTCAGCTTCGTGAGCGGCTTGGGCAGTTCCTGAAGCCATCCATTATTCGCGAATCGCCCATCAAACAGGCTGGGATCCGCGCGAAAGATGATTTCCTGGCCCGCCGGCGCGGTCGTCGCAAACGGATTTGGCATGGCGACGGCCGGCCGATTGACGGTCACCTGCACAACCGGACTGGCCGTGTTGGGGATGACGCCCGTGCGCAGCGCCAGGTGCCACAACTGCTCGAAGCTCTCGCCGCCGATGCGCTTTCGCCAATATTCCTTCACGATCGGCAGCGGCGCGACATCCGTATCTCCCAGCAGCGCGCCCAGAACCTGATGCGCTGATTTGCTTTGATACAGCGGCGAGATCAGCGGCTGAATGATGCTCGCGGTGCCGTCGTAGGCGCGGACATCGGACCAACTTTCCAGGTAGTGCGATTCCGGAATATGCCAGTGGCAATACGCGCTAGTCTGATCGTAATAGAGGCTCTGTTGGATACGCAGCCGCACTTTGCTGATCGCGCCCGTGAAGTTCAGATCAAAGGGGGTGGAATAAATCGGGTTTTGCCCAAGAATCAGCAGCGTGTCCACCGCGCCGCCGTTCATGTCCGCCACGAGTTGGCGGAGCGAAGCAGTCGATTCCTGATCATGCGCCTCAATCGGCTCATGATGCGTAACCGTTTTGCCAACATTCCCCAGAATTTCATTCATCGCATGAGCCAGTGCATGCACGATGGGCGGCTGAGAGGGTCCGGCGATGACGATGCTTGCCCCCACGGCCGCCCGCAGATCACTGACGACTTTATGATGCCACGACGAATCGGCCGGCGACTGATTGGTCAGCCGGCGAAAAACCTCGCGCGCTGTGGTCTCGATCTGCCGCGCCGCCATTCGCACCCGATGATCCGCCATCGCCCCCGTGATGCTCGGCGTGCTTTCCGCGACATAAAGGCGATTCATCTCGAGTTTTGTTGCATCGATCCCCGACGGCTTTCCCTCCTTGTCAATCGGAGAGCGGACCCGCCGGCCGCCCGCGAATTCGCGGGCATATCGGACGGCCCCCGGATTGTCGGTCAGGAAATCCGAATCGAGCGCGCAGATGATCTTCGCCTTATCAAAATGGTAGATCGTCTGCACGACCCGCCCAAACGCCAGCTTTGCCCCCAGCCGCAGATTGTCCGAGTTGATCGGCTCGTAATGATGCCATTTGGCCTGCGGAAATTTCCCGAGAAGCCGCTGAAGCTGATCCAACAGCGTCGGTGAAGTAACCGCCCCCGTGAGAATGCGCAGCCCCGCGCCATTATTCTTCGCCTTCGCGGCCAGTTCCGTGTTGAGCGCCCCCAGAAATGCCCCCCACGTCGAGATTTGCCCGGCCTGCCGGATCGTCTGCGCGCGCTGCGGGTCCCAAAGATCGAGAATCGACGCCTGCATGAAAACGTCGGATGCCCCCAGCGTCGCCGGATGATCCGGATTCCCCTCCACCTTCGTCGGCCGCCCCATGTTGCTCTCTACCAACACCCCTTTCCCATAGCCGGCCATCGGCATCGCCGTGGCGAACAAAAGCGGCTTCCCCGCCACCACCTGCTCCGGCGGCAAAACATACGGGACAATTTGCTCATCCGGCTGCTGCCCGCATCCGCCAATTCCGGCCGATGCGCCGGCCAGCGCCGCCGACGCCCCCATCAGCTTGAGGAAATTTCTTCGCGATGGCCCATCCGGCCATTCCGACGCCAGCTCGGCAAACTCCCGATGAAGCTGCTCTTCATGCGCAGCAGAACCCGAAAGTTCTTCGAGCGTACGCCACGGTTGTCGTTCCTTCCCTTGCATCATTCACCGATGGCAGATCGAGCAATTAAGCAGTTGCTCGGCGTGTATGTGATACGCCTCCGCCAGTTTTGGGCCCTCGATCTCCTGCTTCTCTCCTTCGGGCCACTTCCAGGCGATGTCAAAAACCTTGTCCCTGGGCCGCAACGCCTTGTGCGGCTCGCGATGACACTGAAGGCACCATTCCATCTGGAGCGAAGCACTTTTGCGCGTCAGCGGCATTTGATCGATTTCGCCATGGCACGAAGCGCAGCCAACGCCCTTCTGGATGTGAATCCCGTGGTTGAAGTAGGCGTAGTCGGGCAGATCATGTACTCGCGTCCACGGCAGCGGCTGCCCGCTGCGCCACGAATCGCGCACCGGCTGGAGCATCGGCGCATTGGTCCAGATTTGCGAATGACACGACATGCAAACCTTCGTGGCCGGCAGCCCGGCAAATGCCGAATCCTCAACGGATGTATGGCAATAGCGGCAATCGATCCCCAGCCCGGCCACGTGATGTTCATGTGAAAAGGGCACGACCTGCGCGGGCGCGACATTCTGCTGGGTGACGTAAGGCGAGCGATAAATCTGCGCCGCGATCCAGGCGGTGGCGGCGACGATGAGAAGTGCGCCAAAGATCGTTGCTTTGGCGACGGTGTTCGTCGATGGATGGAAGATCTGGGCCATCGAAGCCGGGAAGGATATGTCGTAGTGTGTGGACAGGGAAGGGGGAAGGGGATCGGATTTGAGATTTGAAAGTTTCAAATCTCGGTTGGCGCGTTGGATATCCTGGCAGATTGCTTGCCAACGATGACCAAACAAGACCCGCCGCGTGTCGATGCACAGCCACGGGAGGTGAATGAGTATTCGCGCCGCTCTGGAGCGGCGCTACCGGTTACTTCTTGATGGTCTTCTTGTCCTGCTTGGGTTTTTTGACTTCGCGTTTGCGGACTTTGTTACCTTTGCCCATGAGAGGCTCCTGTTGAACGAAGATTACTCGAAGGGGCGATCGTAGTCGGAGCGAAGAGGGATGTCACGAGTCGTGCAGCGGAAAGCGCGAGGGAGAATTACGATTGACGACAACATTGATGGAGTCCTGGTTCGCAGGGAGTGGCTTGGCCGGAAGGGGAGCGGAAGATCCACACTCGGGGCAGCGATCGAGGGTGGCGCGGAGGTCATAGCCGCAGGCGGAGCAGAGGCCAAGGAGGCGGCGGCGATGACGGGAGCGGGTTCGCAAAAGGACAACGATACGAGCGAGCGGGAGGATCGAGGTCAGGATTGCGAGGAGCCAGAACGAGATGAGCACCAGAACACCGCGCAAAGGAGTCTGGCTTCGGCTGGTGAAGGCGAAGCCGGGAAAGTAAATGTGGTGATCGTAACTGACGGTATAGCTGGAACTGACGCTGACGGCGCTACCCGACACAGTAACTGAGCCTGTGGAAGTGGTGGGAGCGGGGAGAATCGGAGCAGGAGGGGCTTTGCTGGTTGATTCCCACGAGAAAGCGTAAGAGCGGTACTCGCTTGCCCTGTCCGCCATTGCGAGTATTCGGCCGGAATCGACTGAGATCCACCAGTCGGAGCTCTCCGAGCTGTATCGGATGATGTCGTAGAACCAGTAGCTACGGATCCACAGGATGCTGATCGCGATGAAAAGGATCAGCGAGAGGGTGCTGGCGATATTGAAACATTTTCGTCTCACGCAGACTGAGCATACGCGAAAACGAGAGCGATGGTTTCAATACGCCTGGCCGGCCGCTCGTCATTTATGCATAGGGTTGAAGGGCGCTGGCATACTCGTTGCACCGTGATTGTCACTTCAGGAGACACTATGCCAACCGTCGTCGGACTTTTCGATAGTCAAAAGGATGCGGAAGATGCCGTGGCCGGTGTGGTGGAGGCCGGTTTCGAAAGGTTTGACGTCAGCCTGTTGAGCAGCGCAGAGGCCGATCAGCCGGCCGGGCAGGATTACCAAGCTGCCACCAGCGGGCTGACCGCCCAGCGACTGCCCGAGGACGACCTTGAATGTTATTCCGAGGGCATGCGCCGCGGCGGAACCGTCGTGGCCGTTCGCTGTTATCCGCACGCCGTCGAAAAGGCGGCCGACGTCCTGCGGCGGCTGGGCGCGGTGGATGTCAGCGCGCGGCCCAGCGCGGGCAAATTCATGGAGCGGGTCCAGCCCTTCGGAGAAATGATGGAGGGTAACACCCGGCCGATGCGAGCCGGCCAGACCGAGGCTGAGCGCGGCGAGGAGCGGTCCGATCGGCGTGAGGAGCGGAGTGGGCGGATGGATCCGGTTTATGGAGCGGGCCTGGGCCAGAAAGGCGAGGAAGAGCTAAAGGAGCGAGTCGCCGAGGACCGAGAAGACCGGCCCCAGAAAAAAGATTCGGCGGTTTAACGAGAATCGCGATTTAGCGGGCCTTGGCAGTCTTTCGGGTCGACGTCCAATCATCCAGATGATCGGCCGAAACCGAGCCCGTGAGAAAATCCGAGCGCGAGCCGTCGGGGCGGACAATAACCAGCGTCGGAATCACGCGCACGCCAAACTCCTGGGCAATTTGTGAAGTTGGCCCGCCGCGGCTGGTCAGATCGATCTTGGTGAGGATGAACTGTTCCTGCAATTTGGCGGTGACATCCTTGCGGGAGAGGACATTTTCCTCAAAGTCTTTGCAGGCCGGGCACCAGTCGGCGGTGAAAAGCACGAGCTGCGGCTTTTTCTGGGCGTGTGAATCATCGACGCCCTTTTCCCAATTGCCATTCCATGCGGCCAGGGCCGAGGAGCCGCCGCGCCAACTGCGATAACCGAAAAACGCGCCTACAACGAGAATGACGATGAGGATCGCCTTCAAACCGCCGGATTTGGATTTAGGGCCGGCGTTGAGCGAGTCGTAATACGCAGAATGGTCGGCATCGTCGGCGGGCGTTGGGAAGTTGTTCCGAAGTTGAGGAATGGTCGTGAAGCCAGGCGCCGATGGCGCGGGCTGGGAAGGAGGCGTGTTCGGATTGGGGTTGTCGTTTTGCATGTGCTTTAATTCTAGTCGGGAAGCCGATGCCGCGGCTGGATAAGTTTTGAGTTATTGAGACGTCAATTTGGGGACAAGGGCGCGGGGTTGTAGGATGGCGGCCCGCGGCGGATGTCCAATGACCAACGACGAAAGAGGACCGATGCGAACTGCAATGGTGATGGTGGTGGTGGCGCTCATGGCGTCGTGCGCATGGGCCAAGGACCCCGAGACCCAGCCGGCCACGCGCCCGATGGATGCGCAGACGGCCGCCGCCACCCAGGCTTCGAAATTGTCAGAAAAACTGTCGGTAACCGAGCACGAGATCAAAGTGGGCGACGTTGTGCTCAAATACAAAGCCACCGCCGGCTATATGACCGTGAAGGACGAGGCAGGCAAGGAGAAGGCCAATTTCTTCTTCGTGGCCTACGAGAAAACACTCGACGGCGCTGATAAATCTGAGCGCCCCATCACCTTCGTATTCAACGGCGGCCCCGGCGCGGCCGCGGTCTGGCTCCACATGGGCACCGCCGGTCCCAAGCGCGTGCAGTTGCTGGAAGAAGGCCAGGCCCCCGCGCCGCCCTATCGCTGGGTCGATAATCAGTACACCTGGCTCGATCTGACCGACATGGTCTTCATCGATCCCGTCGGCACCGGCTATTCCCGGCCGGCTGCGGGCGAAAAGGGAGAACAATTCTGGGGCGTTCGCGAGGATGTCTCATCCGTGAGCGATTTCATCCGCCTCTACACCACCAAATACGAACGCTGGCTCTCCCCCAAATTCCTGGCCGGCGAAAGCTACGGAACCACCCGCGCCGCCGGCCTGTCGCAGTACCTGGTCGATCGCTACGGAATCTCCCTCAACGGCATCGTTCTGGTCTCGACCGTCCTGAATTTTGGCACCATCTCCTTCGGCGATGGGAACGATCTGCCCTATCCGCTCTTCCTCCCCACCTACACCGCCGCCGCCTGGTATCACAAAAAACTCCCCGCCGATGTGCAGGGCATGGAATTGGAAAAGCTCCTCCGCGAGGTCGAGCAGTTCGCCTCCAACGAATACACCATGGCCCTGGCAAAGGGCGGAGCCCTCACCGCTGACGAGCGGAAATCGGTGATTGGAAAATTATCCCGATACACCGGCCTGACCAGCGAATACGTGGACAAGGCCGATCTGCGAATTCGCTCCGAAAACTTCCGCAAAATGCTCCTGGCCGATTCCCGCCAGTTAATCGGCCGCTTCGACGCCCGCATCAAAGGCTACGATCCCCGCCCCGTTGCCGGCTCCCCCGAATACGATCCCAGCCTCCCCGAATATCTGGCCATCTACAGCGCTGCCTTCAATGACTACGTCCGCAAGTCCCTGAAGTATGAAAATGATCTCCCCTACGAGGTCCTGGCCGGCCTGGGCGCATGGAATTTCGGCCGCGGCGGCAATGGATATCTCAATGTCGCCGAGGAGCTGCGCTCCGCCATGATGAAAACCCCCCATCTCAAAGTCATGTTTTGCAGCGGCTACTTCGATCTTGCCACCCCCTATTTTTCCACCAATTACACCGTCGATCACATGGACCTGGGCAAGGAATTGCGCGGAAACATCTCCATCCAGCGCTACATCGGCGGCCACATGATGTATCACCATCAAAAGTCGCTCCGTGACCTCAAAGCCGACATCGCGGAATTCATGGGGTCGGCTGTTCCAAAAAAATAGTAACTCCCCCGCCTCGATCTACTGTGTTGCAGCGAAGCCCGCCGCCGACGTGGCGGGCATACCTTGCCATCGAAGGAGTAGATCATGAAACGAACAATATGTCTGGCTTGTCTGGTTGTCTTGGGAATGGCCAGCGCCGCCGCGCGTGCCAGCGATCCCATCGGCATCTATGCCCTCATCGATCGCGTCGTCCTGGAACCATCCGACAGCGAGCCCCAGCGGATACAGATCTGGGGCGCATTTTCCGTGGCCATGCGCCAGTTCGGCGATCAATACACCGTCCCGGTCCGCGGCTACCTCTACTACTCGCTGGATGGCCAGAAGGATGCCGCCGCGCGGGCCGAATGGGCCGACATGCAAAAGGTTGCCAGCACCGGCCAGATCATCGCCTTCGGCAGCAGATACAAGCAATTCGGCGTCATCCGCCGCGGCGCAGGCCCCGTCGCCGGCCGTGAAGTGGACGAGAAGGAACTCGCCCGACTGATCACTCAATTGGATGATCAGGACCAAAACAAGCGCGATGCCGCCACCGATGAATTGAAGAGAATGGGAATCGCTGCCGAGCGCAAATTGCGCACGTCATTGCCTTCCGTCTCCGCCGAGGCGCGGGCCCGAATCGAGCGAGTTCTGGGCGATTTGCAGCCCGATCCCTATCCCATGGGCTTCGGCCTGGCCCGAATTCGCGCTGACCAGAGCTCCGAGCATGTGAGATTGCTGCAAAAGTTCCCCGCCGCCTTTTCCCCGGCCGACGGCGCTCTGACCGATGCGGGATCGATCAAACTCGTGGCCGGAAACGTCGCCGCTTCCGCCAGCAACCCCAAATACTTCTTCGATATTGAAAACGCGGCCGGCGAAAAGGAAAGCAGCCCGGCCATCGAGCAGGGCCAGAAGCAAACCGAGTGGTCCCCCAAAATGCAGATCAAATCAGGCGAGAAATACACCTGGCATGTTTGGGCCGAGGATGGAAAGAATCGCGGCCCCGTCGCGGATGCGGCGATTCGCGGGAAATAACCCATGAGCAGTATCCAACTCCATCTTGGCGCGAGGCATGCTTCCGATTCGAGCCCCAGGCATGCCTCGCCCCTGCTCCATTCCAGGTGGGACCTCCTCCTGCTCGGCCTGGCCCTCGCGCACGGAGCCGCGCTATTAATTTTCCCCTGGCCAATCCTCATCGCCATCGGCATCTGGTGGAACGCAAACACCATCGCCCACAATTTCATCCACCGGCCATTCTTCCATCCCCGCTGGATCAATCGCCTCTTCTCTTTGTATTTGAGCCTGCTCCTGGGAATCCCTCAAAGCCTCTGGCGGCAAAGGCATCTGGCTCACCACGCAGACCGTTCCTGGAAGCTCCAGTTGAACCGGCAATTGCTGCTCGAATCCCTTGCGGTAGGGGGGCTCTGGCTGTCGATCGCCATTCTCTCCCCAAACTTTTTCCTCACCGCCTACCTCCCCGGCTACTTCTGCGGCCTGACCCTCTGCTGGTTCCAGGGCAGATACGAGCACGCGCGCGGCACAACCAGCCACTACGGCCGGCTCTACAACTTCCTCTTTTTCAACGACGGCTACCACGTCGAACACCACGCCCGCCCCGGCGTGCAGTGGCGCGATCTCGCCCATTCCCCGCGCATGGATGACCGAGCCAGCCCCTGGCCGGCCGTCTTTCGCTGGATCGAAGGAATCCTCGGCGCATTAGAGCGACTGGTCCTGCGCTCCAACCTCCTGCAACGATTCGTAATCAATCGCCACGAGCAAGCCATCCGGCAGTTATTCAAAAATCTCCCGCCCCCCAGCCGCATCGGCGTAGTAGGCGGCGGCCTGTTTCCCCGCTCCTTGATCGTTTTGAAGCGCATCTATCCCACCGCCGAAATTCTCGCAATTGAGGGCAGCCAGCCCCACATCGAAATCGCCCGCCGCTTCCTCGGCCCGGATGTGCGATTCATGAATGAGTGGTTTGACCCGCGCCACCACCACAATTTTGATCTCCTGGTGATTCCCCTGGCCTATCTGGGCAGCCGCAATGAAATCTATCAGCGCCCCCCGACCCAACACGTCCTCGTCCACGATTGGATCTGGAACCGCCGCGGCCCAGGCGCTGTTGTGTCCACTCTCTTATTGAAACGGATCAACCTGGTATCACGATGCGAGCCACCGCCCTCCTCATAGTCTTCCTTGTCTGCAAGCTGCTGGTATTGGCCGGCCGCCACGTTGACCTTACGCCCTGGTCCCTCCCCGCCTACATCTGGCAGGATTGCCTGGTCGCTTTACTCTTCGCCGGAATCGAGCGCCTCGTCGCCCGAAAAGCCGGCTGGGCTCTCTATGCCGCCGCCGTCGCCTGGGCCGCCATCAACGTCCCCATCGCCCGCATGATGTCCACCCCCCTCACCTGGCCCATGATCCACGCCACCGGCGGCCCCCTTCTGGATTCCATCTCACATCAAGTCACCCCCGCCAACGTCCTGATGATGCTGACCGTTACCACAGTCGCCATCATCGCCCCGATTCCTTTCAAAAGAATGAGGTGGGGCGTAGTTGTCGGGTTAGTCATTGCCACCCTGGCCGGCGCACTCGTCGCCGACCACGTCGAAACCGCCGGCCGCCATCGAAATCCCTTCGTCGTCCTGGTCACCTCGGCATTCGCACGCGTCCAGCCCAAACCGGCCGCCGAAAACTGGCGACAAAGTCCCTTCCCCCATCCGCATGATCCTCCGCTCCCCTACACCGGTATCGCCGCGGGCAAAAACGTCCTCGTCATCATTCTCGAATCCGCCGGCGCGCAATATCTCAAACCCTACGGCGCGGCCGAAGATCCAATGCCCACCATCACCGACTTGTCCCGCCGCGCCATCCTTTTCGAGAACGCCTCCACCGTCTATCCCGAAAGCATCAAGGGCCTCATGGCCACGCTCTGCTCCCGCTATCCCGCCATGGACGTCCAGGCCGAACGCTACGCCAGCGTGCGCACTCCCTCCATCGCCGACGCCGTGCGCAGCGCTGGCTATCGCACCGGCCTCTTCCATTCCGGCCGATTCATGTACCTCGGCATGCATGAAGTAATCGCCGGCCGCGGATTTGATGCGCTCGAAGATGCCGGCGACATCGGCGGAAATCATCAGTCCAGTTTCGGCATCGATGAACCCGCCACCGTCCAGCGCGTTCTAACCTGGATCGATCAAGACAAAACGCGCCCCTTTTTCGCCGTCTACATGCCCATCGCCGGCCACCATCCCTACGAAACCCCCACCGCCGGGCCATTCGGCGAGACAAACGAAATCGACCGCTACCGCAACGCCCTTCACTACGCCGATTCCGCCGTCTCCAAACTCCTCGCCGGCATCAGGGCACGGGGCCTGGAGGATGACACCTTCCTCATCATCTTCGGCGATCACGGCGAAGCCTTCGCCCAGCACGACGGCAACTTCGGCCACACCAATTTCATCTACGAAGAAAACCTGCACGTCCCCCTGATGATCATCCTGCCCAAAATGAATCACCCGCTGCGCATCACCCGACCCACCAGCCTGATCGACATCCCCGGCACCATCGCCGACCTGATCGGCATCGCCAAGCCCCCCGAGTGGCAGGGCGGCTCCGCGCTCCTCGATGAAGGAATGAGTCTATTCCTGACCGACTACTCCCTCGGCCTATTGGGACTCCGAGACGGCCCCTGGAAATTCATCTACGAGATAGAAACCGGCCGCTCCAAGTTGTTCGACCTGACCTCCGATCCGCACGAGCTCTCCGATCTAAGCCCCCACGAAGTCGCCCGTTGCCAAAAATATCGAGACCACCTCTTAAAATGGACCGCCTCCCAGCGCGACCTCATCCTAAAAGGTCGCTGATCCCTCCCTCATTCCTCCAAAATCAAATCAAAACCCCGCCCGGCCGAGTTGCGTGCCCCGACGAGTTGGCCTTCGTGAACTTCGTGTCTTCGTGCCTTCGTGTTTAACTCTTCAGCCCTGTGCCCCCCCCGGCGGGATTTGCCGATCCACCACCGCCGGCGTCGCGCTCTGCCGCGCATGCTTCTTCACCGCCAGATCCACCGCCAGCTCAATCGCCGCCCGCATCGATCCCGGATTCGCCTTATTCCGCCCCACAATGTCAAACGCCGTCCCATGGTCCGGCGACGTGCGAATGATCGGCAACCCAATCGTGCAGTTCACCGCCTGATCAAACGCCAGAAGTTTCACCGGAATCAGCCCCTGATCGTGATACATCGCCACCACCGCATCATACGCGCCCGCTTTGGCTTTAAGAAAAATCGTATCCGGCGGATACGGCCCGCTCACATCGATCCCCTGATCCCGCGCCATCAGAATCGCCGGCTCGATGATCCGCTCCTCCTCATCCCCAAACTGTCCGTTCTCACTCGCATGCGGATTGAGCCCGCACACCGCGATCCGCGGCTTGGGAATGTCGAACCATTCCACCAGCGTCTGGTGCATCAACTCGATCGGCTGAAACACCGCCCCGATGTTCAGCTTGTTCCAGATCGCCATCAGCGGCAAATGCACCGTCGCCAGCACCACGCGCAGCGGCCCGCCCGTAAACATCATGTTGTAGCGCCGCGCCCCCGTGCGCTGCGCAAACAGCTCCGTGTGCCCCGGATAATGAAATCCGGCCATCCTCCAGCTCTCCTTGGCAATCGGCGCGGTCACCACGCCATCCACAATCTTCTTCTGTGCTGCCTCAATCGCATCCAGGCAAAACCGCATCGACGATTCCCCACCCACCTTGCTCGGCGCCCGCACCGCATGCCCCAGGATCGAATATTGATCGTAATCCACGACCACCACATCATGCGGATACGCCCGCAACCGCCCGTTGTACTGATCGCGCCACCAGAACACGTCAAATTCCGCCAAATCCGCCGCATAATGCAGCATCTCGTTCATGCCATAGATGATGTATCGCGCGCGGCGTCGCAATGATGGATCCACCAACGCCTTGACGATGACCTCGGCCCCAATCCCGGCCGGGTCTCCCATGGTGATCGCGATGGTGGGTCGATAATCCAATTTCTAATCTCAAATCCGAAATCTCAAATCTGATCTCTCAATTCCGCAAATTCCTTCTCCATCTTCGGCTCATTTCTGTTGCCGTTCAAGCCAACTCACAATCGTCTTGCTCAAAACGTCCGTTTCAATATTAAACGGCCAACCCATCGGCCGATTCGCCAACTCCGTCCGCGAAATCGTCGTCGGAATCAGCGCCACCTCAAAATACTCTGAGCTGATCCCCGCAATGGTCAGCGACACACCATCAATCGAAACCGATCCCTTCGGGATAATATATTTGGATATCGCCGCCACATTCTCCAGCCGCAGCCGGCAATCCGGCTCAAACTGTTTATCCAGCAGCTTCGCCGTCCCATCGATGTGCCCCTGCACAAAGTGTCCATCAATCCGATCCCCCACCCGCAGCGCCCGCTCCAGGTGAACCCGGTCCCCAATTCGCAGCAACCCCAGGTTCGTCCGCGACAGCGTCTCCAGCACCACATCAAAGCCCAGCTTCGCATCCAATATCTCCGCCACCGTCAGGCACGCGCCATTAATGGAAATGGATTCCCCCGGCCCCACATCCTGCCACGGATTCGCGATGGTCAGCCGCTTAAACCGCGGCCCATCCGCGATGCCAACGACCGCGACGGATTGTTCCACGATACCCGTAAACACTCACCCCATTTTAGCGGGATTTTGGCTTCAAGCGGGGTTGGCGCGGTTTCTTTCCCTTTTCCGCCCCCGCCGCCGTCCCCGTATGCCCGAATCCCCCGGCCCCCCGGCCTGTCTCATCAAGCTCCTTCACCTCGACAATTTTCACCTCCGGCACCGGCGCAATCAGCATCTGCGCAATCCGCATCCCCCGTTCAATCGTAAATGGCGCATGCCCCAGGTTGATCACCGGCGTCATCACTTCCCCCCGATAATCCGCGTCGATCGTCCCCGGCGAGTTCACCAGCGTAATCCCATTTCGCGAAGCCAGCCCACTCCGCGGCCGAATCTGTGCTTCATACCCCTTCGGCAGCGCCATCTGAAACCCACACGGGACCAGCGCAATCTGCCCCGGTTGCAGCGTGATCGATTGTGGCACCGCCGCACAAATGTCAAACCCCGCCGAATGGTCGGTCATCTTTTTCGGCAACGGCAGATCGGCCGCCAAATCGGTCTTTTTCATCTGAATGAGAATGGGTGAAGCCATGCGAAAATAGTCGCAGGTAAGGCACTCGCCGACAAGCCGCCGATCGCGCGATCACCGAGGTGGTGCAATCCGCTGGCTATTAGGATGCCGAAGCTGGCCGAGCATCTCGTGCCGCCCGCACAACTCGTTCAGCTCGTCAACCAACGCCTTCAGCGCGCGTTGCCCGGGCGCGGACGACGGATCCCCCGACGGAGTGAATTGTACCCCCAGCCGCAGCTTCTCATCCGACAGCCGCGTCAGATGCCGGTGCGTGGCAAGGTAGGCGTATTCTTTGTCCGAATCCGGCGGACGGATGATCACGTTCAGCTTCGATTCGGTATTGAGGCTGAGGCTGAAAGGCTGATCCGGGCAGATCAAACTCGCGCCCTCCAGGCCAATGTCCCAGATGCGCACAGGAGCCTCGCTCACGATCTCGCCCGTCGGCGAAAGCGCCTGAATTCTGGCCGCGATCCGATATCGGTCCGGCACCCATTGCCTGGGCTTCTGACGCTGCTCCAGCACCGCGATCTTCTCCGGCCAGCGCAGCAGCAGCAGCTTGTAAATAAAATTGTGCCGCCGCTTCTTCAACAGCGCCGTCTGAAAGTTGATCTTCGCGCCCTTGGTGTTGAACGAAACCCCCACCGGATCGGACGACTTGATCAGGCGATCGATCACCTTCGCGTCCCCTTCATGCACCCGCGCCCAGAATCCCACCGATTTGGAATCAGCGCGGCATGCCGTGAACTGCACCATCAAATCGCGGCGATTCGCCCCTTCCCCCGTGGAAATGATGGCCGGAGCCTGTTGCTCCAGGGCCTTGGCGAGTACGTCGGAAATGGCAACACTCATGGCGGCTCCGAAAGATGACTCTCTCCGGCCGCCATCGGCGATTTGACATCGAAGGTTTATCTGGCGTGTGGATTATCGGAGTTAACCCGCTCCCCGGCTCGAAGTGGAAATGCGTCAGGGCGTGCATACGATGCATTGAAGGAGGCCTCGTGACACTCGCGGCTTCGGCTCCTCAAATAAAAACCACCCTGCAATCCAAACCCACGCTCCTGCGCACCCAGAACCTGCACAAGCTCCTGGGCAGTGGCGATGCCATCAACCACATCCTCAAGGGTATCGATGTCGAAATTCATCGCGACGAGTATGTCTCAATCGTCGGAACCAGCGGCTCCGGCAAAAGCACCCTGCTCTACCTGCTCGGCGGCCTCGATCGCCCCTCCCAGCTCGACGAGAATGGCCGCCCCTTCGACCCGCCCAGCCGGGTATTCATCGATGGCGCTGACACGTCCGAATTAAATGACGCCGAGCTGGCCCGCTTCCGCAACCAGAAAGTCGGCTTCGTCTTCCAATTCCATTACCTGCTCAAGGAATTCTCCGCGCAAGAAAACGTCGCCCTCCCCATGTTCAAATTGGGCCGCCTTTCCCGCAGCGCCGCCCTGGATCGCGCCGCCATGTTGCTCAAGCAACTCGGCCTCGGCGAAAAACTCAAGCGCAAGGCCAATCGCCTCTCCGGCGGCGAGCAGCAGCGCGTCGCCATCGCCCGCGCCCTCGCCAACGAGCCCGCCGTCGTCCTTGCCGACGAACCCACCGGAAACCTCGATCGCGCCAACAGCGAAAAAGTCGCCGAAATTTTCCAGAGGATCTCCGATGGCGGCCAGACCATCGTCATGGTCACCCACGACCAGTCCTTCGCCGCCCGCGCCCGCCGCATGATCTCCATGGACGATGGCATGATCGTCACCGACCAACTTAAGGCCTGAGTCTCGCTACAAATCCGGTGTGACTCTCCGCTTTCCATCGCAGGTCCTCAAATCTCCGCTCCCCACGTCCAACAATCCCGCTGCCACTTCGTAGATTCCGCACTGCATTCCAAGTCGATCAACGGGCCTGCCGATACTGCCTTTTGGGGATGTCCATATCTTGCCGTCAGCACGGTGCGCTGCGGCGAATGAGCGATAGGAGTCCGGGTCAATGACGCGGCCAGTGACAGAACGAATTCGGGGGTGCAATCTTCTGCCGTCACTGCCCACGGTCGCCCTGCGCCTGATGGAACTGGTGCGCCGCGATGCTCCAGTCTCGGAGATCGCCAAGGTCATCAGCGCCGACCCGGCCATGTCATCGCGCCTGCTCCGCACCGTCAATTCCAGTTTCTATCGCCGAAGCCACACCGTCAGCACCGTCGCCCATGCCATCACCGTTCTGGGAGTCGTCTCCGTCAAGACCATCGTCCTCGGATTCTCTCTCGTCCAGAATCTCAGGAAGCAGCAAAGCAAGGGGTTTGATCATCTGAAATACTGGCGGCACAGCATCTACTCGGCCACCGCCGCCAGGGTTCTGGCCGAGCGGCTGAAGATCTTGCAGAGGGATGAATGCTTTTTGGCCGCCCTGCTTGCGGATATCGGCATGCTGGCGCTGGATAAGGCGCTCGGGGAGGAATACGGCAAGGTGCAGGAATCGATCACCAGCCACGCTCAGCTCTCCGCCGCCGAGTCCAAGGCCATCAATATGACCCATGCCGACGCCTCAGGAATTTTGGCAAAGGAATGGAAGCTGCCAGCGCTCCTGGCGACCCCGATCGCCTACCACCATAATCCGGCCGCCGCGCCCGACGCATTCCTGCGAAAGCTGTCCCTGGTCATCGGCATGGCCAGCCGATGCGCGGATGTCTTTACCGATGAAGATGCCCGCCCGGCGATCAAGGAGATCAGACAGATCTGCCATGGAGAATTTGGCCTCTCCCCCACGGACTGCGATCAGCTTTTGGCAGAAATCGCCAGCCAGACCCGCGAGCAGGCCCCGCTGTTTGAAATTCAGATGGATGCCCCGATCGATCTCCAATCGATTCTCGCCGAGGCCAACCAGACGCTGGTGGATTTGATGCTGCGCTCCGAGCAACACTCCAAGATGCTGACCGAGCAAAACCAGCAGTTGCTCGCCCAGGTGAGCACCGATTCGTTGACCGGACTGGCCAGTCGCGCCCGCTTTGAACAGCTCCTGGCACAACAGTTTCGCAAGGGCGACATCAGGCCGGTTTCGCTGGTCCTCCTCGATCTGGATGGCTTCAAACTGATCAACGACAGCTACGGCCATCAGGCCGGAGATGCAGCGCTGATGGCCATGGGCCGCGCCCTGGCCGCGGCGGCGCGCGACAGCGATCTGGCCGCGCGGACCGGCGGAGATGAGTTCGCCCTGCTGCTGCCCCAGACCGATTTGGGCCTGGCCAAGCGCATCGCCCTGAATATTTGCAGCATCGTCAGCGGCAGCGCAGTCCCCGCCGGGGATTTGACCCTCGCGGTGACGGTAAGCGCCGGCGTTGCCACCAGAAACGCCACCTGCCTTTTTGACGATCCCGCGGCCATGATCAAAGCCGCCGACGCCAGCCTCTATGCCGCAAAAGCCGCCGGGCGCAACTGCGTCCGGGCCTGGGAAACGGCAGCAGCAGGCAAGAAACACGTCGCCTGATCACGGGAGGTGCAGGATGTCGCAAATGCTCGCTGAAAAAATTCGCAGTTGTGAGCTGCTCCCTTCCCCGCCGGTTTTGGCGATGCGCGTGATGGAACTGGTCCGCGAAGATGCCCCGGTCGGTGAGATCGCCGACCTGATCTCTCAAGACTCCGCCCTCGCCGCCAGGCTCCTCAAGACCGCCAATTCCAGCTTCTATCGCCGAAGTCACACCGTCAGCACCATCGGCCACGCCACGGTAATCCTGGGGCTCAAGGCCGTGCGAACTCTGGTGCTGGGGTTTTCCCTGGTCAGCCGCCTTCAGACAAGAAAAACCAGAGCCTTCGATTATCAGAAATACTGGCGTCGGAGTTTGTACGCCGCCACCGCCGCTCGCGCACTGGCCGGCAAAATGAAGTTGATCCAGCGCGAGGAAGCCTTTCTCGCCGGCCTGCTGGCCGACATCGGGATGCTGGCGCTCGATGCCGTGTACGATGGCTATGGTGATATTTGCCGCGGAGCGCGGAGTCATGCCGAACAGGCCGAGATCGAGATGCAAATCCTGGAGATGACCCACGCCGATGCCTCCGGCATCCTGGCCCGGCAGTGGAAGCTCCCCGCCATGCTGGCAATCCCCATGGGCTGCCATCACCGGCCGGAAAATGCCACCGACTCCTTCGGCCAGCAGATGGCCGACATCGTGCGCATCGGCGGGCTCTGTGCTGATGTATTCGTCCAGGAGCAGAGCGCCCAAGCGTTGCTCGAGGTGCGGGAGACTTGCTACCAGAAATTCGGACTTGCCCAGCGCGAGTCCGACCTGGTTTTGGCCGAGGTGGCGGCCGCGGCGAAAGAAGCCGCCCCGCTTTTTGAAGTCCCGATCCCGGCCGCTCCGGATCTGGTGGGGATCGCCGTGAAGGCGGCCCAGTTGGCCATGCCCAGGACGACGGCCGCCGATAAGTCTTTGCAGGGCAAAGCCCAAAGCGCCAAACGGGCGGTCGCCTGATCCGGCCGCGCTGACCCTGCCAGAATTGTCCTGTTCGCCTGCCTTGCGATGCTGATAAGATATGCTCCGTAGGTCCGGCTGTGCCGGACATCAGCATCTTGAGGTGTAAAGGATGGCACAAACCGATACAGAGACAGAAGACGTAGACGTCAAAGCCCCGTTCCCGGCCATTCGTCGGGAACTTCCCAAGCGGCACCCGGAGACGATGGAAGTGATTGAACCGGCCGTCAACCTGCCCGTCGCCATCGCCGCGTTGACCAAGGTTTCCATCGTCATCCCCGTTTACAACGAGGAAGCCACCGTCCAGGCGCTGGTCTCCCTGGTCGTCAACGCCCCCATCCCCGGCGGCCTGCGCCGCGAGATCATCTGCGTCAATGACTCCTCCAAAGACGGCACGGCCAAAAAGCTCGACGAGCTTCCCGCCCTCTTCCCCGAGGCCGATTTCCGCATCATTCACAAGCCCGTCAACGAAGGCAAAGGCGCCGCCCTGCGCGACGGCTTCAAGCACGCCACTGGCGACGTGGTGATCATCCAGGATGCCGACCTCGAATACGACCCGGCCGATTATCCGAAGTTGATTCAGCCGATCCTCGAGAATCGGGCGGATGTGGTTTATGGCTCGCGCTTCATGGGCGCTGCCCCGCACCGTGTTTTGTATTTCTGGCACACGCTGGGGAACCGGGTGCTCACGACGATGAGCAACATGTTCACCAATTTGAACCTGACGGACATGGAGGTTTGTTACAAGGTATTCCGCAAATCGGTGCTCGATCGCATCAACATCAAATGCAACCGCTTCGGCTTCGAACCCGAAATCACCGCCAAAATCGCCAAGCTCCGCCCCCGCATCCGCATCTTCGAAGTCGGCATCTCCTACTACGGGCGGAGCTACGAGGAGGGGAAGAAGATCACCTGGAAGGATGGGGTGAAGGCGATTTTGGCGATTATTCGCTTCAGGTTCTCCGACTAGTGCGAGGTTATACCTGCGGAGCAACTCGCCTTGTCACCCGAACTGGAAACGCTCGACCAACTGCTTGGCGGTGCAATGTCACTCGCGGTGATTCGGGGCCTCTACTCTGACGACGCGTCGTTTGCTCAATCAGTTCACGCACTGCTGCGAGCCGGTGACGTGCAATTGATCTCGAAGGGCGTCCAGGTGCCGCAATGGCGATGGCGAGAGTTGTTCACCGAAGGCCGCGTATTTCCCGAGCTCTCACAGTTCGAGTTAGCCGCAACGGAACAAGGTGTCCGTCGTGTCGCGTGATGTTTCGGCCACCCGGGGCATGAAACGGGGACGCAGCTCGTTTTTCTCAACTCTGGGCCTCGACAGCACAACTGCCAACCAACGGATTTCCTTTGACGCATCCCTCGCCCCAAGGTAGCCTTCCTCAGATCCTCGCGTTGTTGCTGGAGGGCGCTGGGCGAAGTCTTTTCTGCACCAGTGCCGTGCGATCAGCGCGGATAAAACCAAGTCAAAGGAGCGTTCCGTGTCTCAGTCCAATTGCGCCGTACGAGTGGTTTCTTCCGATCGCAAATTCCCGCCGTCCATTCTCTGCTTGGCCGCGGTTGGGCTGCTCTTTGGGGTGTCGGCCGCGCGGGCGACGACGGTTTCTCCCAATACCGGGAGCCTGGGTGCGGCCGCCAATGGGAGCAATGCCGACGCGGTGACTTTTGGGCCCGGCGCGGTGAGTGCCGGAGGAGACCAGGCGGCGGTCTATGACGAAGCGGCCGGGACGACCACCGTCGTCAATCACCAGGCAGCGCTCAATCCGGCCAGCGGCAGCCCGTTCACGATCGAGTTCTGGGCCCGGCCGACCGACACGGATAACGACGACGCGCCCGTGTCCAATCGAGTTGCGACGGATGCAAATCGGTCGGGGTGGGTCTTCTTTCAGCGGGCCGCGGGTTGGAATTTCCGGACGTACAATGGGACCGGATCGACGGTCGGGTGGGACTTGACGGGCGGGACGAGCAATCTGAATGAATGGAGCCACGTCGTCGCCACGTGGAACGGATCGGGAGCGGGCACGGCGAAGTTGTACGTGAACGGCTTGCTGGCCGACGATACCAACTCGGGGCCGGGCGGTTACAATGCCAGCACCACCGCCAATCTCATTATGGCCGCATCGGACACCGGAAGCCCGT